>JAKLLI010000026.1 GCA_023150195.1 Azonexus sp. | reverse complement strand
CGGTCAACGAGAGTTCGCCGGCAAATTCGTGGTCTTGCAGGCTGTTTGCGGGGATCTGCCCGCTGGCGGCGAGGATGCCCAGCGCAATGGGCAGATCAAAGCGCCCGGATTCCTTCGGCAGGTCGGCCGGTGCGAGATTGATCGTGATTCGCTTGCCGGGAAACTCAAACCCGGAATTGACGATGGCAGCGCGTACCCGATCCCGCGCCTCGCGGACTTCCGTATCGGGCAAACCGACCAAGGTTAAACCTGGCAGCCCGTTAGCCAAATGGACTTCGACCGTGACGGAGGGCGCGTGCAGCCCATCGAGGCCGCGACTGAGCGCCACCGCCAGGGCCATGGGAGCTACTGGCCGCCCGTACGGGATTTTTCCAGCGCATCGACCCGGGCTTCCAGGGCCTGCAGGCGCTCGCGCGTGCGGGCCAGCACCTGGGCCTGAATGTCGAACTCTTCGCGGGTCACCACATCGAGTTTGCCCAGCATGCCGCTCAGCATGGCCTTGGCGTTTTTCTCGATATCGCGGGCGGGTGAATTGGCCAGCAGGGCGCTCATCTTGGCGCCAAAATCTTCCAGCAGCTTGGGATCAATCATGGTTTCCTCCGTGGGGCGAAGAGTGTAGCACAGTGGAATTTCTGCAGAATTTCGTGCTCGCTCGTCAACGGTGCGTGACGGTCTTTAACCGCACCAGTGTGGTGCGCCAAATGAGTGCATTGGGTGATCAGTCTGCTGAAACCCTTTGATTTTGATCAAAAAACTCGCCTGGCACGGCTCCTGCTATTTTGTGCTGCACAATGTTTTTTGTTTTTTATTAACGACACTTCTGCTTTAGGAGAGAAACCATGAAGAAGTCACTCATCGCCCTGGCCCTCGTCAGCGCCTTCGCCGCTCCGGCATTCGCCGAAGAGCCGGCCAGCCCGCATACCCTGACCGCAAACGTTGGTCTGACCTCCAACTACATCTTCCGCGGTATCAGCCAGAGCCAGCACCGTCCGGCGATCCAGGGTGGCTTTGATTACAGCCATTCCAGCGGCTTGTACGCTGGTACTTGGGCCTCCAATGTGAATTGGGTTAGCCGTCCGGACTACAGTGCCAAAAATGGCAATTCCATGGAGTGGGACTTCTACGCTGGTTTCCGTGGCGGTTTTGCTGATGACTTCACCTATGACGTCGGTGCCATCCAGTACTACTACCCGGGCGACAAGAACGGCAACCCGACTGCCGATTCCACCGAAGTCTATCTGGGTCTCGGTTGGAAGTTCATCTCCCTGAAGTACAGCTATTCTGTGTCCGAATACTTGTTCGGCTGGTCCAACTTCGCCGCCACCCGTGAAAAGAACCGTGGTTCCGGCTACCTCGATCTGTCTGCCAACTACGATCTGGGCAACGGCTGGGGTATTCAGGGGCACGTGGGTCACCAGAATATCAAGAACAATGGTGAAGCTTCCTACACCGACTGGAAACTGGGCGTGACCAAGGATGTGGGCTTTGGTGTGGTCGGCCTGGCTTATACCGATACGAATGCGAAGACCTGTGGCAATGTGACCGCCGCCTATTGCTGGGATGGCAAGGATGTTGCCCAGGCTCGTGGCACGTTGTCCTTCACCAAGTCTTTCTAAGCAAATTTGATTCATCTCCCGTCGGCAGTCCGGCCGGCGCCGGCGGGAGAGATAAAAGTTTTAACCATATAGGGGAACTACCCATGAAATTCGTTACCGCCATCATCAAGCCGTTCAAGCTTGACGAAGTGCGTGAAGCGCTGTCCGCCATTGGCGTTCAGGGCATCACCGTGACCGAAGTTAAGGGTTTCGGCCGGCAGAAGGGTCACACCGAACTGTATCGGGGTGCCGAGTATGTCGTCGATTTCCTGCCGAAGGTGAAGATCGAAGCCGCCGTGAATTCGGAGCAGATCGATCAAGTCATCGAAGCCATCGAAAAGTCGGCCAGTACCGGCAAGATCGGCGACGGCAAGATCTTCGTATTCGACCTTGAACAAGTTGTTCGTATCCGCACCGGTGAAACCGGTGTCGACGCCCTCTAAGGAGTCCCGACATGAAACGGATTTTTGCAATGCTGGCCCTGATGGGTGCGGTCGCCTTCGGCGCACCTGCCTGGGCCGAAGAAAAGGCTGCCGACGCTGCGGCGCCGGTCGCCACCGCGGTTGCTGAAGCCCCGGCGGCGGTTGCTGCACCTGCTGCCGCTGCCGCTGAAGCTGCACCGGCCGCGGCCGAAGCTGCCCCGATCGTATTGAGCAAGGCCGATAACGCCTGGATCATGATCTGCGCTGCCTTGGTCATTCTGATGTCCATCCCGGGTCTGGCCCTGTTCTACGGCGGTCTGGTTCGCACCAAGAACATGCTGTCCGTGCTAATGCAGGTGTTCGTGGTCTTCTCGCTGATTTCGGTGTTGTGGGTCATTTATGGCTACTCCGCTGCGTTCACCGAAGGTAACGCCTTCTTCGGCGTGCTGGACAAGCTCTTCCTGAAGGGTGTGACCCCGGATTCTCTGGGTGCCACCTTCTCCAAGGGCGTCGCCATCTCCGAGCTGACCTTCGTGATCTTCCAGGGTGCCTTCGCGGCAATTACCTGCGGCCTGATCGTCGGTTCATTCGCCGAACGCGCCAAGTTCTCCGCCATTCTCGTGTTCATGGTGATCTGGTTCACCCTGTCTTACATCCCGATGGCGCACATGGTGTGGTACTGGGCAGGTCCTGACGCCTACACCGATGCCGCGGCTGCTGAAGCCATGGGTGCAACGGCGGGCTTCCTGTTCCAGAAGGGCGCGCTCGATTTCGCAGGTGGTACCGTTGTGCATATCAACGCTGCGGTTGCCGGTCTGGTCGGTGCTTACATGATTGGCAAGCGTACCGGGCTGGGTAACGTGGCCATGGCCCCGCACTCCCTGACCTTCACGATGATCGGTGCTTCCCTGCTGTGGTTTGGATGGTTCGGTTTCAATGCCGGTTCCGCGCTCGAAGCCTCCGGCGGTTCTGCACTGGCCATGGTTAACACCTGGGTTGCCACCGCGTGCGCCACCCTGTCCTGGATGGCCGCCGAGTGGATGCTCAAGGGCAAGCCTTCCATGCTGGGTGCTGCCTCCGGTGCGGTTGCTGGTCTGGTTGCGATTACCCCGGCTGCCGGCTTCGTCGGCATCATGGGTGCCATCGTGATCGGCCTGCTGGCAGGCGTGGTCTGTCTGTGGGGTGTCAATGGCCTGAAGAAAATGCTGGGTGCTGATGACTCGCTGGATGTGTTCGGCGTGCATGGCGTGGGCGGCATCCTCGGTGCCATCCTGACCGGTGTCTTCGCTGACCCGGCGCTGGGCGGTACGGGCGTCTATGACTACGTCGCCAACGCTGTCGCACCGTTCGACATGACGGCTCAGGTGATCAGCCAGTTCTGGGGTGTGGGTACGGCCATCGTGTGGTCCGGCGTCGTCTCGATCGTGGCTTACAAGCTGGTCGATATCGTCATCGGTCTGCGTGTGCCGGAAGAAGAAGAGCGTGAAGGTCTTGACCTCACCTCCCACGGCGAAAGCGCCTACCACCACTAAGCAATTCGTAGTCTCTCTCCCTTCGGGCACCTTCGGGTGCCCGCTTTTTCTGGGAGATTAAAAAAACCCGCTCGGTGTGCCGGCGGGTTTTTTTATTGCAGTGAATGAAGGCTTATTTGATGGTGTCGGTGGCGGCACGTTCCAGCCATTCAAACAACACCATTTCGGTACTGACGATACGCACGCCGGCAGCGCGCAGTCGTTCGGAGGCAAGCGCCCGGTTTTCCGGGGTGCGGGACGAGGCGGCATCGGCCACCAGATACACCTCAAAGCCGGCGGCCAAGAGGCCCAAGGCAGTTTGCAGGACGCAGACATGGGCTTCGGTACCGGTCAGGACAATCTGCCGTTTGCCCGTAGCGCGAAGCAACGCAAGCACGCCAGGCTCGGCCGCACAGGAGAAATGGGTTTTTTCAAAAAAGCAGCCGTCGACCGCAGGAGGCGCCATGGGCGCGGTCGCTGCCTCGCGAATGGCCGCCAGGCTGGGACCCAGCCCTTTAACGTACTGTTCCGAGACAAACACGGGAACCGCCAGTTGCCGGGCACCCTGAATCAGGCGCACCGAATTGCGCACGACCTGATCCGATTCGAAAATGGCGGGCGCAAGCTTTTCCTGAAGATCAACAATCAGCAGCAGGGCATCATTGCGGCGGATCAGCATCTTGCCTCAGCGGAAGACGATGGTTTTGTTGCCATGGACCAGCACCCGGTCTTCCAGGTGATAACGCAGGCCACGGGCGAGCACCGTTTTTTCGATGTCCTTGCCGTAGCGCACCATGTCTTCCGGCGCGTCGGAATGGTCGATGCGAATTACGTCCTGCTCGATGATCGGGCCGGCATCCAGTTCGCTGGTCACGTAGTGGCAGGTCGCGCCAATCAGCTTGACGCCCCGTTCGTGGGCCTGATGGTAGGGCTTGGCCCCGGCAAAACTGGGCAGGAAGCTGTGATGAATGTTGATGATGCGACCCGCCAGGGCATCGCAGAGTTCAGGCGACAGAATCTGCATGTAGCGGGCGAGCACCATGGTGTCACCGCGCACATCCTCGAAAATGCGCTGGATTTCGGCGTAGGCCGCGGCCTTGTTGTCCTTGGTGACCGGCACCTGAATGAAGGGGATGCCGTGCCATTCCACAAACCCCTTGAAGGTGTCGTGGTTGGAAATGACGCAGGGAATCTCGATGTCCAGTTCCTTGGACTGCCAGCGGGCCAGCAGGTCGTAAAGGCAATGTTCCTGCTTGGACACCAGCACCACCACCCGCTTCTTGACCGCGCTGTCGCTGATTTGCCAGTCCATGGAGAGCGGCTCGGCCACCTCGGCCTTGAAGCGGCTGCGGAATTCGGCGAGCAGGAAGAGCAGGGAGTCCGCCTTGATTTCGATGCGCATGAAATAGCGACCGGTGACATCGTCGGCATGAAAGCTGGATTCGAGAATCCAGCCGCCATGTTGGGCGATGAAGGCGGAAACCTTGGCGATGATGCCGACTTGGTCCGGGCAGGACGCGGAAAGCGTGTAGAAGCGGTCTCTATGCATGATGGCCTAGCGCTATCTCGACGCGGCCAGCCCCCTGCGGGGCGGCCAGCGGAACGAGCGGGTCTTACAAAGGGTCGGGCGGCGTGTCAGGCGCGGGCAAAAGCCTTGTCGATTTCGGCGCGCAATTCGTCGTAGTTCATGGTGACCGGGAACTGCGGGAATTCGCGGATGACATTCTCCGGCGGGTGGAAAAGGATGCCGCCGTGGGCTTCGCCGAGCATGGCGGTGTCGTTGTACGAATCGCCGGCTGCAACGATGGTGAAGTTCAGTTCCTTGAAGCGCTGAACGGCTTCCTTTTTCTGGTTGGGCATGCGCAGGTGGTAATTCACCAGCATACCGCTCGCGTCGGCTTCGAGGGAGTGGCAGAACAGCGTCGGCCAGCCCAGCTGACGCATCAGCGGGTGCGCAAATTCGTAGAAGGTGTCGGAGAGGATGATGACCTGATAATCCTCGCGCAGCTTGTCGAGGAAAGCGCGGGCGCCCTGCATCGGGCCCATTTCGCCGATCACCTTTTGAATATCCGGCAAGCCAAGCTTGTGCTCGCGCAGGATGTTCAGGCGATAAGTCATCAACTTGTCGTAATCCGGCTCGTCACGGGTCGTGCGCTTGAGTTCGGGAATGCCGGTACGCTCGGCAAATTCGATCCAGATTTCAGGAACAAGGACCCCTTCGAGGTCGAGGCAGACGATTTTCACGGTTGGGCTCCGGCGACGAGATACGAAAAGCCGCGATTTTACCCGATAAGCCCGGTCGACCGGCCGAATTCAGTCCGCTGTCGGCAAGGCGTCCAGCGTTTCGTGAAATTCCAGCCACTGGAGTTCAATCGTATCGATCTGTTCGCTGAGCATCGCGGCCTGGCGGTGCATTTCTTCGCTTTTGATGCGGTCGACCGTGGCATAAAAATCCGGGTCGGCGAATTGGGCATCGAGTGCCGCCTTTTCCCCGTGCAGTCGGGCCAGTTGCGTATCCAGCTTTTCAATGTCTTTCAGCAGTTTGCGGCGCTCGGCAAGGAGTGCCTGGCGGCTGGCTTTGGCATCCGCACGTTGCTGCAGACGTTCGCTCTTTTCGGCTGCCGCATCGGGCTCCGGCGCTTTTTCTGCCGTACGCTGCGCCGCCAGCCAGGCAGCGTAGTCGTCGAGATCGCCATCGAAAGGGGTGGCTTTGCCATCCGCCACCAGCAGCAGTTCGTCGGCACAGGTGCGCAGCAGATGGCGGTCGTGCGACACGATGACCATGCCCCCTTCGAAATCCTGCATGGCGAAGGTTAGCGCCTCGCGCATTTCCAGATCGAGATGGTTGGTGGGTTCGTCGAGCAGCAGCAGGTTGGGGCGGGTACGAATCAGCAAGGCCAGCGCGAGGCGGGATTTTTCGCCGCCGGAGAAGGGGGCGACAGCACGGGTGGCCATATCGCCACGGAAATCGAAGCCGCCGAGGTAGTCCCGCAATTCCTGCTCGGGCGTGAGCGGTTCAAGGCGCTGCATGTGCTGCAAAGGCGATTCGTCAAGCCGTAGCTGTTCCAGTTGATGCTGGGCGAAGTAGCCGATTTTCAGTGCCTTGGCTTCCTTGCGCTCGCCGCCCGTGGCCGGGATGGCCTTGGCCAGCAGCTTGATCAGGGTGGATTTCCCCGCCCCGTTGCGGCCCAACAAGCCAATCCGGCAACCCGGCCTGAGGGTCAGGGAGATGTTTTCCAGAATCTTGCGGTCCACATAACCCGCGCCGGATTTTTCCATGACCAGCAGTGGATCCGGCAGGCTTTCCGGTGCCCGGAAGCTGAAATGGAAGGGCGAATCGACATGCGCTGCCGCAACGATTTCCATGCGTTCCAGCATCTTCACCCGGCTTTGCGCCTGACGGGCCTTGGTGGCCTTGGCCTTGAACCGTTCGACGAAGCGCGTGAGATGGGCAATTTCGCGTTGCTGGGCTTCGTAAGCGGATTGCTGGGTGGCCAGTCGCGCGGCCTTGGCGCGTTCGTAATCGGAATAGCCGCCGCTGGTCATGCTCAAACGTTGCTGATCAATGGCGATGATCTGTCCGACGACCGCATCGAGAAAGTCGCGGTCGTGGGAAATCAGCAATAGCGTGGCCGGGGTGCTTTTCAACCACTGCTCCAGCCAGAGCACGGCATCCAGATCGAGGTGATTGGTGGGTTCGTCGAGCAGCAGCAGGTCGGCACGGCAGGAAAGCGCACGCGCCAGATTGAGGCGGACACGCCAGCCTCCGGAAAAATCAGCGACCGGGCGACTGAAATCGGCATCGGTAAAGCCCAGACCATGCAGCACCTCCGCCGCACGCGCCTTGGCCGCATAGCCGCCAATGTCGCCGTAACGGGCATGAAGCTGGCCAATCGCTTCGCCGTCGCCCCGGGCTTCGGCGGCCACGAGCTCGGCTTCGATTCGCCGCAGTTCCACATCGCCATCAAGCACGAAATCGAGTGCCGGGTTGGGAAGTGCCGGCGTGTCCTGCGCGACGCGGGCGATATGCCAGGCGGTGGGAATCGACACATCGCCGGATTCGGCGTGCAATTCACCGCCAATCAGGGCAAACAGGCTGGATTTGCCGCAGCCATTGGCACCGACCACGCCCACTTTCCAGCCAGGATGGATTTGCAGGCTGGCATCGATAACCAGCGGGCGGCCGGCACGGGCAAAAGTGAGTTGGCGCAGGGCAATCATGAGGGCCCGAATTATAGCGGTGGGCTGCTAAAATTCTCGCACTTCCCGTTTTGCCAGCCGCCGGCCAACCCTCGCATGCGACGAAATCTCTTCTTGCTGACTGTTTGTCTGCTCTCCGGGCTGGGCGCTTCGTCGGCAGCCTTGGCCGATAGTGCGCCGACGCCGGAGCAAGTGCTCGACTGGCAGGAACGCATGGCTCGTGCGGAAAAACTGCAAGCGCAGGGCAAGGCCAGACGCGAGGAAGCCGAAGCGCAATTCGCCAGCCAGCGCACCGCCTGCGAAACCCGGTTTTTCGTGACGGCTTGCGTCGAGGATGCCCGGCGGGCGATGCTGGAACAGACGCGTGCCGGGCGCAGTACGGAAAACACCGGCCTCGCCTTGGCGCGCGAAATTCAGAAGGAACAGCAGGTCGACCGCGAACGCCGTCTGGCCGCTGCCCAACCGGCGCGGGCGGCTGAACTGGCACAACGCGCGGCGGCCGTCGAGGCGGCTCAGGCGCAGGATGCGCAGCAGCACCAGCAACAGGTGGACGACAAGGCCCGGCGGGCTGCGGAAGGCGCCCGGCGCAAGCAGGAAGCCGAAGCCCGTGTGGCCCGCAAACAAGCCGAGCATGCGGCCGCCCTGGCGGCCAGAAAAGCGGCGGCCGAACGCAGCGGTCAAGCCGCGCAGTGATCCGGAAACTGTCCGTCCATGACCTGCTGCCCGGCATGTATGTCGTGGATTTGCACCAGTCGTGGCTGGCGCACAGCGTCTGGCGACGCCGCTTCAAGGTGGACAGCCTGGACCACGTGCGCAAGCTCATTGCCGCCGGTATCGAGGAAGTCAGCATCGATACCGCGCGAGGCATCGACCTGCCGCCACCACCCGCGGCGGGCCTTCACGATATCGCCCAGCGGATTGCCCGCCAGCCGGTGGCATGCAAGCCGGCGCCGGCGACGGTATCGCTGGGCGAAGAGCGTCGCCGGGCCGGGCGCTTGCTCCAGCAGGGCGTGCAGTTGCTCGATGAATTGACGCTGGCGGCACGTGTCGGGCGAGCGGTAGAAGTGGCCTGTCTGGAACCGGTGATCAGCAAGATGATGGAGTCAGTTGCGCGCAATCCCGATGCCTTGGTCCCGCTGGCCCGCCTGAAGCGCCTTGATGCTTACGCGACCGAACATGCGGTGGCCACGGCCGGCTTGATCATCGCGCTCGGCCGCCAGCAAGGTGTCGGCGCGCCTGAGCTGGAAAAAATGGCGCTGGGCACGATGCTCAAGGACATTGGCCATGCGGCCATTGATGCCCGTCTGACTGACAAGCGGGGACAGCTTTCGCAGCAGGAATTCAGCATTGTGCAAGGGCATGTCGAAGAAGGGCTGGCCGTGCTGGAAGCCACGACCAGCTTGCCGGAAACTACCGTCGCCGTGGTGCTGGAACATCACGAGCGTTACAACGGCAGTGGTTACCCCTACCGCATGGCCGGAGACGAGATATCGCTTGCCGGTCGGCTGGCAGCGATTGTTGATACCTATGATGCGATGACTTCGCATCGCCCCTACCGTGCTGCCATGTCGCCGACCGAAGCACTGCGACAATTGTATGAGCAGGGGGGTGCGCAGTATGACCCGAATCTGGTGGCAGGCTTGGTCAAGACCTTGGGAATTTATCCCGTAGGGACGCTGGTGTTGCTGGAGAGCGGGCATTTGGCCGTTGTTGAGTCCCTGCACCCTGACAATTTGCTCAGCCCGGTGGTCAATGTGATCTATCACAGTGGGCGGCGACAATACGTTGCCCCTGTTCGCGTCGATCTGGCGCGCACCGTGGGTAATCACTACGGACAAATCCTGCGTGCTGAAGATTTTGGCCGCTGGGGTCTTAGCCCAACACGCTGGCAACCCGCCTGATCAGCTTGCGGATTGGTGTCGGTACGCCGGCATCGGAGGCGTGCTCGAGAGCGATCCATACGAACTCCCCTGGGGGAATTTCCGGTGTCTCATCGATACGGCAAAGGGTCGGCTGCAGTTCGAGGCGAAAGTGGGTGAAGGTGTGAAGCAGGTGAGGGAGCTTCTGTCGCAGGGGTGCCCGGAGTTGCAATTGCTCGAGGAGCGCGTTGGCTTCGCCTTCCGGGGGAACGAGGAGGCCTCCCCAAATGCCGCTGGGCGGGCGTCGCTGCAGGAGCAGGCGCTGATGGGCATCGACAATCAATACAAAGCTGGCACGACGTTCGGGAATGATGCGTTTGGGTCGGGCTTCCGGCAGGCTGCGCTGCCGCCCTTCGCGGCGAGCCACACAAGCGGCGGTAAAAGGGCAATGATCGCAATCCGGCTTGCCGCGAGTGCATACGGTGGCGCCGAGGTCCATCAGGCCCTGGGTGTAGGTGCCGATCCCGGTTTCGGGCAGCAAGGCTTCCGCCAGCGACCATAGTTTGCGCTCAACGACCGTGCTGCCGGGAAACCCGCTGATGCCGAAGACCCGGCACAAGACCCGCTTCACATTGCCATCCAGAATGGCGCTTTTTTCCCCGAAACAAAACGCGGCAATCGCTGCAGCGGTCGACCGCCCGATGCCCGGTAATTCCGCCAGTGTAGCGGCGGTTTTCGGGAATGCGCCCCCGTGGACCGTGACAATCTGCTGCGCACAACGATGCAGGTTGCGGGCGCGGGCGTAGTAGCCCAGACCGGCCCAGTGCGCGAGAACCTCATCGGCGGACGCAGCCGCCAGCGCCTCAACATCCGGAAAGCGCTCGATGAATCGCTCAAAATATGGAATGACGGTGCTGACCTGCGTCTGCTGCAACATGATTTCCGACAGCCATACCCGATAGGGCGTGCGTGCCTGCTGCCAGGGGAGGTCGTGACGACCGGCACGCTGTTGCCAGCGGATCAGGATTTCAGCAAAGCGTTGTTCTTCCAGCAAATTTCAACTCGACGCAAGCACAGGGAGCCGGGATAATACGGCCTTTTTCATGTAGTGACGCCAGATGACCCCTGACCAGACCGATACGCGCGCCCTGCGCAACGCCCTTGGCCGCTTTGCCACCGGCATTGCCATCGTTACCGCCATCGACCCGGACGGTCATCCCATCGGGCTGACGGTGAACTCTTTTTCTGCCGTGTCCTTGCAACCGGCGCTGGTGCTGTGGTGCCTGGATAACCAGTCGCACAATCTCGAGGCCTTCCGCAAGGCAAGTCACCACGCGATCAATATCCTGACGAACGGCCAGCAAGACCTGTCCAATCGTTTCGCGACCTGGCCAACCGACCGTTTTGCCGGCCTGGCCTGGCGTGCCGGCGCTGGCGGGGCCCCGGTGCTGCCCGATTGCTGCGCCACGTTCGAAGTCGCCAACCACACGCAATATGTTGCCGGCGATCACACGATCTTTGTTGGACAGGTCGAAGCCTTTGCCGACATTGCCGAAGCGGCACCGCTGCTCTTCCACACCGGCCAGTACCGCACGCTCGCTGGCGTCTGAAGGTCAGGCTCGGGCTTGGCCAGCGCCGTGGTCAGCCGCGCGCCGGGTTGGCAGATTGGCCGGCAGGGGATGGTGTCCGACCCCTTCGTCGTTCGTCCAATGCACCAGCGCTTCGCGCAGCAAACGGGCTTCGCCCGGACTCAACTCGTTATTGGCCACAACGATGCGCATGATGCTCCTGAGCACGGTTTGCTGCAGGTAAGGGAGGCTGACCTCTCCCAGTACCCGGGAAAGGTCGCCGGCCGTGAGTCGCTGGTCCAGCGTGCGCGTCATTGAGCCGCCCAGTTCGAGATCTTCGTAAATCTCCCGGGTCACGCTATCGATACGTCTTCCGTCGATGCCAAGCGCAGCCAGACCGGCATCCTGCGCAATCAACTGATATTCGGACTCATCGGCAACGCCATCAATCAACATGCCAAGGGCAAGAATGCGGGCAAGGGCTTGCGGGCTGTTGGCAGGGTAGGGGCGCATGAAAAACTCCTCTTCAAAATGGTGGAAAGGCACCGAGTCCAGCGCGAAACGGGCCTGCCGTCACGGTGTCTGTTTGCTTCGTCAGCCCGATGCGCCAAGGGTTCCGGCCCGGTAATCATTGCTACACGCTGCCCCTGAAGCGTTACACAGTGGCGCAAAACAGGGCAGCAAGGGGCTTGCGGTAAACCACAATTCGGATAGCCACAATTGCTGCCCCGGTCCCGAAGGCCGATAGTCCGCCCCCATCGAAATTCCATGAGAAAGAGGTGGGGTGTGGCCAAACGATCCGTTTTCAGCAGTCTGTATGTGCAAGTCCTGATCGCCATTGGATTGGGGGTGGCGCTGGGGCACTTTTATCCGCAGGCGGGTGCCGACATGAAACCCCTGGGGGATGCTTTCATCAAATTGATCAAGATGATCATCGCCCCCATCATCTTCTGCACCATCGTCGTCGGGATTGCCGGTATGGAGGACATGAAAAAGGTTGGCAAGACAGGCGGCTACGCGATCCTCTACTTCGAAGTGGTCAGTACCATTGCCCTGATCATCGGCCTGCTGGTGGTCAATATCTGGGAGCCGGGCAGCGGCATGAATATCGACCCCAGCACGCTGGATACCAAGGGCATCGACAAGTACACCGGCCCCGGCAAGTTGCAGAGCACCACCGAATTCCTGATCAACATTATCCCGACCAGCGTGGTCGATGCATTCGCCAAGGGTGACATGCTGCAGGTGCTCTTTTTCTCGGTCCTGTTCGGTTATGCGCTGCATGCCTTTGGGACGCGCGGAAAACCGGTTTTTGACCTGATTGAGCGTCTTTCCCACATTCTGTTTGCCATCGTCGGCGTCATCATGAAAGTAGCGCCGGTCGGTGCCTTTGGTGCCATGGCCTACACCATTGGCAAGCACGGTATTTCCAGCCTTCAACAACTGGCGAGCCTGATGGGAGCGTTTTACGCGACCTGCCTGATTTTCATCTTTGTTGTGCTCGGCAGTATTGCCAGGCTGCATGGCTTCTCGGTCATCAAGTTGATCAAATACATCAAGGAAGAACTGTTTCTGGTGCTTGGCACCTCCTCTTCCGAATCGGCATTGCCGCGCTTGATGGCCAAGATGGAAAACGCGGGGGCGAAAAAATCGGTGGTTGGGCTGGTGGTACCCACCGGCTATTCCTTCAACCTCGACGGCACGGCGATCTATTTGACGATGGCCGCCGTGTTCATCGCGCAGGCGACAAATACCCCGCTCGATTTGTCGCATCAAATTACCCTGCTGTTGGTGTTGTTGCTAACTTCGAAGGGCGCTGCCGGCGTGACAGGCAGTGGCTTCATCGTGCTTGCTGCCACCCTGTCCGCGGTCGGCACGGTACCGGTGGCCGGACTCGCCCTCATTCTTGGCATCGATCGCTTCATGTCCGAAGCGCGCGCCTTGACCAACTTTATCGGCAACAGCGTGGCGACGCTGGTGGTGGCCAAATGGTGTGACTCGCTGGACTCCGCCAAGCTGGCAGCGGTGCTGGACGGTGAAACCGAGGACGAAGCCGAGCGCCCGGAGCAGGTGCTTGACGACGCGCCGACTCCCCAACTGGTGCCGGGCGAGGTGATTGCGACCCAGCATCACTAAACCGGGGGGGCGAAATACGGGAGAGGTGCTGTCAAGTCGCAGAGAATTGCAATGGTGATTGAACGGCAGGGGTTATCAGCTTAGAATGTCGCCCCATCACCTCAGAGCGGGCGTCGTATAATGGTAATACCTCAGCTTCCCAAGCGTGCGACACGTGTCGTATGGAGTGTGCGTTCCCTCCTGTCAGGCGCTTTATCCTGACGAATCACGCCACATTCACCACTGCTTGCAGTGGCCTGCAATACCTCGCAAAGGGGCTTTGCGGAGACGGCGAAAGCCGTATAAGTAATTGTTCTGCGGAACAATCGGGTTTGAGTGGTTGTGGCTGTATGCAACCGTCCAAATCGATACTGACAGGACCGAGGTTTCAGCACCTCGTAGCCTAGGAGCAGTGCGTCACTGGCAACGGTGGGGTACTAAGCGCTCTGACAATGTAGCCACCTCAAGGGGTACGTCATGCCCCGTGAGGGGACTGGCGTGATTCCGGAAGTTGCATCCGGATGAGGCGCTAGGCTGGGTTGGATGGTCAACGTAAGTGAATCGCTGATAAACACCGTAAAGCTTGATGAGCCAAAAGCAACTTGCAGTATCGGGCTCTGCCAAAAGGCACGTGATCGGTTGTCCACCTGCTTGGTGTGGGCACGCTGACATAGCATCACCGGTGGAAAGGCGGGACCGTCCCAACTCTGTTACTTGTACGGAACGTGGTAAGCCTGAATAGGCGTTCGTTAAAAATTAGGCAATCCATAACACCCCGGCCGATCCCGAGATCGGTTGGGAGGGTTATCGCTTATATGTTTAAGAACAAGGTGCCCCGCAAGGGTCGCTTTACCTATGCAGGTAGAGGAGGATAGAAAAAGCGAATGCCAGTCTGTAATGGACGGGATAGGGGATGAAACGATTGCCCTGACGTGAAAGCGTGCTGACTTCTATCTGGTGACTCTTCGTGAGAAGAGTCTGTGTAATCGCAAACCCGAGGGGGTTGGTGCTACAATCCCCGCCCGGGGAAAAGTTGCGTCTTCCTCCAAAGGTTCAGAGCGGGCGTCGTATAACGGCTATTACCCTTGCTTCCCAAGCAAGAGACGAGGGTTCGACTCCCTTCGCCCGCTCCATACAACCGGAGGTTGATATGGACGCAACGCAGTTTAATTGCGATGTCGCCTCTACGGCTTGGCAGTCTTGGCACGAGATTCAATGGGTCAAGGCTTATCAAGTTGTCGCGAGGTTACAGACACGTATTACGAAGGCAGCAAAAGCAGGGGAATGGCGGAAGGTTCGCGCCCTGCAGAGACTCCTGACCAAATCCAGCAGCGCGAAAGCGCTGGCAGTTCGGCGGGTCACGGAAAATCAAGGCCGGAAAACTCCAGGTGTGGATCAACAAACTTGGGATACCCCGGAGGCGAAGTGGAAGGCGGTCGTTGATCTTGGCAACAAGAGATATAAGCCGTTACCGCTGCGTCGCATCTACATCCCGAAAGCAAACGGTGATAAACGCCCACTGGGTATACCCACCATGCGTGATCGGGCGATGCAAGCGCTGTATTTATTGGCGCTGGAGCCTGTCGCTGAAACAACTGGCGATCATCATTCCTATGGATTCCGACGTGAGCGCTCGACGGCAGACGCCATCGAACAAGTGCGAAACGTGCTGGGCCGGAAAGCCTCCCCGAAATGGGTACTGGAAGGTGACATCAAAGGCTGTTTTGACAATATCAGTCATGACTGGCTGGTTGCCAATGTCTGCATGGACAAGAGCATCCTCCGGAAATGGCTGAAAGCAGGTTTTATCGAAACGGGAAGGCTATTCCCAACGCAAGCAGGTACGCCACAGGGAGGAATCATTTCCCCGGTTTTGGCAAACTTGGCGCTGGATGGCCTGCAGCATGAGCTGACTACACTGTTCCGAACGGTGCGGGATGCGCGTGCGGCAAAGGTCAATCTGGTGCGTTATGCGGACGACTTCATCATTACGGGTAGCTCGAAAGAGTATCTGGAAGAGAAGGTCAAACCCTTGGTGGAGAAATTTCTGGCCACCCGGGGCCTCATCCTCTCGGAGAAGAAAACCAAAATCACGCATGTGACGGAGGGGTTCGACTTCTTGGGGTGGAATGTCAGGATGCTCAATCGAATGCTGGTCACCCAGCCATCGAAAAAGAATATCAAGGCGTTTCTGGGGAAAATCCGCAGCCTGTTGCGCGAAAGAAAGACTGCCAGACAGATAGACGTGATCGAGAAGCTGACCCCGGTAATCAGGGGGTGGGCCAACTATCACCGAAGTCAGATGGCAAGCCGGACGTTTGCGAAGTGCGACCATCAAATCTGGGAAGCGCTGTGGCGCTGGGCGTGCCGTCGTCACCCGAACAAGGGGAAGCGGTGGATCAAACAGCGTTACTTCAAACGCATCAAGGGACGTGACTGGCTTTTTGCGGATCAGGACAAGTTACTACCGGTCTTGGCTGGGTACCTGAAAAGGCCCCACACTAAGATCATGGGGGAAGCGAATCCGTACGATCCAACGTACGACAGCTATTTTTCCAAACGGCTCGCAAAGCGGATGGATAAGACGCTTGAGGGACGACGCAAGCTTCGCTGGTTGTGGTGGTGGC
>JAKLLI010000413.1 GCA_023150195.1 Azonexus sp. | reverse complement strand
ACCAGCCATTCCGTGGAAGGAACAAGGGAGAAGGGATTGTCGCTGACGTCGACACAGCCGGGATCCGCATGATCGCTGATCCGCACCAGGCAATTGCTGGACAGGACATTGGGCACGGTCCAGTGGTAGGAACCGTCGTCCGTCTCAGCGCCGGCAATCAAGGAATAGCTCGCTCCGCCATCGGTCGAAAGCTCAAGCTTCACCAGGCCGCTGGTGTTGGCGGAAGTCCACTGAATCTCAAAAACGCTGCCGAAGGTCAAGGATTCGCCGCCGTTGGGAGAAATGACGGACAGGTTGCAGGCGGGCAGGCCGGTGTCGAAAAACTGGAGATACTGCTGCATCAACTGGGTTTTCGTCGCTGCGCTCAAGGAGTTGTCAGCCATCCCGCCAAACTGGAAGGAATTGCCGATGGTGCGTGCGCCGGTTCCCGGATCATGGCCGACACCGCAGCCGTAAATCGGAGCAAAGTTGCTGTGGAACAAACAAGCTTGCGCGCTGGCAGCAATGTGATCGATGAAATTGTTGGTGCCTTCATAGACGAAATCGAGTTCTTCGACGGCGCAGGAGCCATAAACCGTTTTCAGATCGTTGACGCCATCGGCTTCGGCGGTAATCCCGAAGAATGGCCCGAAATTGAAGCCGTTCAATTGCAGCGGGTCATAGTACCAAACGTCACCGCCTTCCATGTACACTTTGCCGCCGGCAGCCATGAAGTTTTGAATGACCGGCACCTCCGGGTCGCCGTTCTGGATGACGTGATTGTTGGGATAGATGCCCAGGACGACAAACAAGTATTGGGCCTCGGCCAGGCTTGCTTCCGTCAGCTCATTGACGACATTGACGGTCTTGCCATTGCCCTCCAAAGCCGCCGCCAGGGCCTCGTGGCTGGTGATCCGCACCTTCAAGGTTTCCACTTGCGGCAGCGTAAACCCGCGTTGCGCCGCCTTTTCCGCCAGGTTGGGCTCGAGCACCTCTTGCGGAATCCAGATGACAGCATCCACGGGGCCGGTGGGCAAATCGAGGAAGTCAAGATATGCCGCCATCAATTCTTCTTTGGTCGAGGCGCCGTCGGCCAAGCCGCCGAATTCATAGGAAGTGCCGATGGTGCGGTAATCCGCGGCGCTCTTGGCCACGCCGCAATCATAGACGGGCGAGGAATTGCGGTGAATGGTAAAGGCAGGCGCGTCGGGTGACAGGCGGTCGATATAGTTGTTTTGGCCGCTGTACGTGAAATTCAGGCCTGCGGTGAAGGTACCGGTGACGCCCTGAACCGTCGCCAAATCGTTCGTGCCATCGGAAAGGCCGGTGATGCCGAAAAGCGGACCGAAATCATGGCCGCCGGCAAATCCGGGATCCCAATACCACACATCGCCCCCTTCCAGATAAACCTTGCCTCCGCCGGTGATATAATTGACCAGAGCCAATGCTTCGGCGCTGTTCGCAGGCACCACGTGATTGTTCGGGAAAATGCCCAACACCGCGCAGACGGCTTCGAATTGCGTCAAGTCCACCGTGGTAATATCTGCAATCACCGCCGAGCTTTTGCCATTTGCCGCCAGTGCCGCCTGCAAGGCAAGGTGGCTCGTCGGCTGGTGCGCCATGCCGCGGACTTCGTGCTCGCTCAGGCCGCGTTCCCTCGCCTTTTCCGCGAGATTGGGGTCGATCACATCATTGGGCAGCC
>JAKLLI010000412.1 GCA_023150195.1 Azonexus sp. | reverse complement strand
CGGAACCGGGCGGTTGCACGGTCACCATTGACCGAAATCTGCAAATCATCAACGTCGACCGAAATCTTGCCGGATTTGCCAGCGATACGGCGGTCACGCTCCTGTTCCCACTCCTTGCGGGAAACGCCGCGCGGCGTCGCAAAGTCACTGGCATAGGCGCTCAGATAGGCCTTCATGTCCTTCCGTGCCCAGGCATTCGCCCAGGCATTGACCATTTTGGTGATGTCGGCACTGGCGTTGTCATGCGGCTTTTGGGCGGGGGCGGGTTTGGGTTCTGCCGGCTTTTCGATGGCGGCGGCCGGGGTGGATGCAGCGGCTCCCGGCGTCGAGGCAACGATCGTTGCGCTCGGCGGTGCCGTCGGTACCGGGGCGGCGACCACTGGGGCGGCAGCGACCGGGGCAGGCGGGGTAACTGGTTTGGCTACCGGCGCAGCGGGTGCCACTGGTTTGGTCACCGGCGCAGCGGCCACCGGTTCGCTGACTGGTGTCGGCTTGGTGTTGCCGCGACCCGAGGTCGTAATCAAATCGCGAATCAGCGCCAGCTTGTTCTGGGTGGCCGAATTCGAACCGTCGAGCTGGAGGGCCTTGTCGTAGGCCTGGCTAGCCAGCTTGGCGTAAACATCGCCAAGGTTTTCATAGGCAATGGCATAAGAAGGATGGGTGCGAATGGCCATTTCCAGCGCAGTACGGGCCTTGTCGTATTGCTTTTGCTGGGCGTACAGCACGGCCAGATTGTTATAGGGCTCGGGAAGTTCCGGGTAATCTTCGGAAAGTTTGGAGAACACGCCAATCGCATCGGTCGGCTTGTTCATTTCAGTCAGGATCAGGCCTTTGAGGAAACGTCCCTGGGCATCCTTTGGACGGCTGCCGAGATAGCTGTCGACTTTTTCCAGTGCCTGGGGATACTGGCCTTGCTTGATCAAGCGCTGGATTTCAGGAAGGTTGTCAGCGAAAACAGGCGCCGAAAAGCCGATCATGAGGCCGAAAGCGATTGCGCTCAGCGTCCGGAAGCGCTGCTGGAGCAAGGGTTTGTGGTTCATCGCCATGCTATAATCCAAAGGGTTTTCAATCCGTCGATTCTACCAAAGAAGGTGTGGAATCCATAGGTTTGAATCTTCTTACGTTGCACTTCTTTACATTCCCCAATGCTCAAGATATTCAACTCGCTCAAGCGCGAAAAGCAGGTTTTTCAGCCGATCGAAGCCAACAAGGTGCGCATGTATGTATGCGGCATGACGGTCTATGATTATTGCCATCTCGGGCATGCGCGAGTCATGGTGGTGTTTGACATGGTCTATCGCTGGCTCAAGGCCTCCGGTTATGACGTGACCTATGTGCGGAATATCACCGACATCGACGACAAGATCATTCGTCGGGCCACTGAAAACGGCGAAAGCATTCAGGCGCTGACCAATCGTTTCATTGCGGCGATGCACGAAGATGCCGATGCCCTCGGCGTGCTGCGCCCCGATCATGAGCCGCGGGCGACCGAGTATGTGCCGGAAATGCTGGACCTGATCGCCAAGCTGGAAGCCAATGGCCTGGCGTATCAGGCGGTGGATGGCGATGTGAATTACGCGGTGCGCAAGTTCGATGGTTACGGCAAGCTGTCAGGCAAATCACTGGATGATTTGCGGGCCGGGGAGCGCGTGGAAATCGATACCGGCAAACAGGATCCGCTGGATTTTGTGTTGTGGAAGCAGGCCAAGCCCGGTGAGCCTTCATGGCAGTCGCCT
>JAKLLI010000025.1:13239-26201 GCA_023150195.1 Azonexus sp. | reverse complement strand
GCTGATGGATATGTCGCTGAATGTACGGGCTTTCATTTCGCAGCGCCTGCTGCCCAAAAAGGATGGCAAGGGGCGCGTGGCGGCGATTGAGGTGATGCTGAATTCGCCGCTGATTTCCGATCTGATCTTCAAGGGCGAGGTCCATGAGATCAAGGAAATCATGAAGAAATCGCGGGAACTGGGGATGCAGACCTTCGACCAGGCGCTCTTTGACCTCTACGAAGCCGGCAAGATCAGCTACGAAGATGCGCTGCGCAATGCCGATTCACTCAACGACCTGCGTCTGCAGATCAAACTCCATGGCAAGGATGCCAAGGGGCGGGATCTGACCACGGGCATCGGTCACCTCGATATTGTTGAATAAATTCAGGAGAGTCCTATGCGCTGTTTTGGCCAAACCCTTTTTGCCCTGTGCTTTGCGTTGACCGTGGGTCACGCCCAGGCCGGCGCGCTGGATGCCATTTCCAGCGGTGACGCGACTGCCGGCGTCAAGGCCGCCTTGTCCAAGGGCGCGGATTACGCGGTGTCCTCGCTGGGCGCCAGCAATGGTTTTCTCGGTAATGAAAAGGTGAGGATTCCGCTGCCCGGTTATCTGGAGCAGGGCCAGAAAGCCTTGCGCATGCTGGGCATGGGCAAACAGGCGGACCAGTTGGTCGAAACCATGAATCATGCCGCGGAAAACGCGGTGGCCGAAGCCAAGCCGATTCTGGTCGATTCAATCAAGAAAATGGGCGTCAAGGATGCCAAGGCGATTCTGACCGGGGGCGATGACAGCGTGACCCAGTATTTCCGGTCTTCCTCCAGTGAGCAGCTGATTGCCAAGTTCATGCCCATCGTCAAGGCATCGACCAAGAAACTGCAACTGGCCGAGCAATACAACCAGATCGCCGGCAAGGCCGCGACCATGGGGCTGGTGGATAAAAACAATGCCGATATCGACAGCTATGTCACGCACAAGGCGATGGACGGCCTCTTCCTGATGATTGCCGAGGAAGAAAAGAAGCTGCGTTCGAACCCGGTGGCGGCCGGCAGTGCCATCCTGAGCAAGGTTTTCGGCGCCCTGTGATTCAAGTTTGGCCCGGTTTCGGTCGTTGACCGCAACAGGAGGCTGAACATGAAACTGTCCCGTCTGGAATCCACCACGCAACGCCATTCGCGCGAGGCGGTGGCGCGTGCCGAGGAGGCCGGTGAGCAGCAAGTTCGCCGGGTGGAGCCGATGGAAGGCCTGGAAGGCGACAAGGAGCGCAGTCTGCAGCAGGAACGTGCCGAGGTGGAGGCGCTGGCGATTGGCGATTTTGCCGGTGGCCCCAAAATGCTCGAGGATGCGCGGCAGCTCGCAAACGAACTGAGTGAGCTGGGCGACGAGGCGCGCAATCTGGTGAATGTGGCGGGTGTCAGCCCGGATCTGGTCAAGGTCGATAGTCAGGCCTGAGGACTTCCGGGGGAGATTTTCAGCGCTTTTTCCACGCGGCCCGGGCGCGGTCGATGCGGTAAAATCGCCGGCCCTGCCGTTGATCGGCAATGATGTGCATCACCTCCATGTCCGGCCTCAATCCCCAGCAACGCGAAGCAATTTATTACCTTGACGGCCCCTTGCTGGTCCTGGCCGGTGCCGGCTCGGGCAAGACGCGGGTGATTACGCAAAAAATCGCTTATCTGGTGCAGGACTGTGGATTCCAGCCGCGTAACATCGCCGCCATCACCTTTACCAACAAGGCCGCGAAGGAAATGCAGGAGCGGGTCGCCAAACTGCTCACGGCTTCGGTAGCGAACGAGTTGCAGATTTCCACCTTTCACTCGCTGGGCGTGCGCATTTTGCGGGAAGAGGCCAAGGCCTTGGGCTATAAGCCGCGTTTTTCGATTTTTGATTCGGCGGATTGTGCCGGCATCATCGGCGATCTGGCGAAAACCATCGACAAAGCCACGCTGCGGCGCCTGCAATCCCATATCTCCAACTGGAAGAACGCGCTGGTGACGCCGGAAGCAGCCCGCCATCTGGCGCGGGACGAGCACGAAGCACTGGCTGCGCAAGTCTATCTGTCTTATGAAGCGACCTTGAAGGCCTATCAGGCCGTGGATTTCGACGACCTGATCGGCTTGCCGGTGAAACTGTTCAGCGAGCATCCCGAGATTGCTGATAAGTGGCAAAACCGCTTGCGCTACCTGCTGGTCGACGAATATCAGGACACCAATGCCTGCCAGTACCAGTTGCTCAAATTGCTGACCGGGGTGCGCGCCCAATTCACTGCCGTGGGTGATGACGATCAGGCGATTTATGGCTGGCGCGGCGCCGATATCGACAATCTGAAAAAGCTGCCGGCCGAATTTCCGGGCTTGCGGGTGATCAAACTGGAGCAAAACTACCGGTCGACCGTGCGCATCCTCAAGGCGGCAAACAACGTTATTGCGCACAACGAAAAACTCTTCGACAAAACGCTGTGGTCAGAGCTGGGGCACGGCGATCCCATTCACGTCACGGCGTGCAAGGACAACGAGGCCGAGGCGGAAAGCGTGGTGATGAAATTACAGGCGCACCGCTTCGAGCATCGCGGCAAGTTCCGCGATTACGCCATTCTCTATCGCTCCAATCATCTGGCCCGCTTGCTCGAAACCCAGCTACGCAATCAGCGGATTCCTTATCTGCTGTCGGGCGGCCAATCCTTTTTCGACAAGGCGGAAATCAAGGACATCACCAGTTATCTGCGCCTCTTGGCCAACGAGGATGATGATCCGGCTTTCATCCGCGCGGCCACCACGCCCAAGCGCGGCATCGGCGCGTCCACCCTGCAGGCGCTCGGGACTTACGCCGGCGAGCGCCATGTTTCCCTGTTCCAGGCCGCGTTTGAAGAGGGCTTCGCGCATCGCATCCAGTCGCGCCAGTTGGAGCCCTTGCTGACCTTTTGTGAGTTCATCAACCGGATGCAAAGCCGGGCGACCCGTGAACCGGCGCAGCAGGTTTTGCCGGATCTGCTCAAGGCCATCGATTACGCAACCTATCTGTACGACAGCGAGGAGCAGCGTACGGCGCAGACCCGCTGGGGCAATGTTTGCGAATTTGCAGAATGGATCAACAAGAAGGGCGAGGAAGACGGCAAGACGCTCATCGATCTGGTGCAGAGCATCGCCCTGATCAACATGCTGGACAAGCAGAACAGCGAAGACATTGACGCGGTGCAACTCTCGACGCTGCATGCGGCCAAGGGACTGGAGTACAAGCACGTATTTCTGGTCGGGGTGGAGGAAGGCATCCTGCCGCACCGGGAATCGCTCGACCCCGCCAAATTGCAGGAAGAACGGCGGCTCATGTATGTCGGTATCACGCGGGCGCAACGCTCACTGCATATCAGCTATTGCGAGAAGCGCAAGCAGGCGCGGGAGCTCATGAGCTGTGAGCCGTCGCGTTTTATTGCCGAAATGGGCAAGGACGATATTCGCTTTTCGGGTGGCAAGGAAGCGGCCCTGCCCGATAAGGCCACCGGGAATGCGCGCCTGGCCTCCTTGAAGGCCATGCTGGCGAAAAAGCCGGGTTGAGTGCGGTCGACCGCAGGCTGGCGCAAAAAATCGGCGCAAAAAAAAGGGAGGCCGCAGCCTCCCTGGTTCGCAAGCGACTTGGCTTACTTGACCTTGCTCAGGATGTAATCGACGGCACCCTTGATTTCGTCGTCGGAGAGGCTGGAGCCGCCCTTGGCCGGCATTGCACCCTTGCCGCCCAGCGCGCTCTTGTACAGCGCTTCCTTGCCGGTGCCAACGCGCGGTGCCCAGGCACCCTTGTCGTCCAGTTTCGGCGCGCCAGCAGCGCCCGTGTTGTGGCAGGCGCCGCACACGGTGTTATAAACCGTCGGGCCATCCTTCGGTGCGCCGGTCGCGGCACCGGCATCGGCCTTGGCCAGGGCAAAACCGGCAACCGGCTGGATGCGGACTTCAGCAGCGTCGTCACCGCCGCCCGCATTGGCAGCCGAGCTGAACGACTTGTTGGTCAGCGGATAAATGATGGCAATCAGGACGATCGCGATGATGATCGTCACCCACATGATGCTCTTGGAGGAGTGTTGCTCGGCCATGCTGAAGACCCCGTTGCGGATAAAATAAAGGTCGCAATTATAACGGCTTGCGCGTTATGGCGCGCAAAAAAAACCCCGCACGAGGCGGGGTTGAAATTCTCGAATGGGGGGAATTCGAGAGGAGGGGTTCAATGAGGTTTCACTATAGCGATGCGGCTGGGGCGAGTCTGTCGCCCTTTCGTGCACGTTCTGTAACCAAATGTGCCGGGCAACGGTTTTCGGGGAGGTGGTGATGGCAGGCAATGAACAACGGGCCGCCCAGCTGGGCGCGGCCTTGCTGGCGCGCGGTGAGTGCCTGGTGACGGCGGAGTCATGCACTGGGGGTGGCGTGGCCGAAACCCTCACGGCGATTGCCGGGAGTTCCGGCTGGTTCGATCGCGGTTTCGTCACCTACTCGAACACCGCCAAGACCGAGATGCTGGGCGTGTCCGAACTCACGCTGGCGCGGCATGGGGCGGTGTCGGAAGCGACGGTGCGGGCGATGGCGCAGGGGGCCATCGCGCACAGCCCGGCGCACTGGGCGCTGGCCATTACCGGGATTGCCGGGCCCGGAGGCGGGACGCCGGAAAAGCCGGTCGGCATGGTGTGGTTCGCCTGGGCCGCCCGGGAAGGCGGTTGTTTGGCCAGCGTTCGGCAACTGGCGGGGGATCGCGCCGCGATCCGTGAGCAGGCGATTGCGATTGCCCTGCAGGGGATGCTGGATTGTCTGGCGCAAAACGACGTCGTGGTATGACACTTGGCTTACTTGTTACTGTTAATGAATTTGATAGTTGGTTAGAATCGAAGGCCTGACAAGGGGAGCGCGATGCAAATTCTGGAACTCGATGCCTCGACCATCCGGCAAAGGGTGGCCGATTGGGCCAGGCAGCGGCCCGGTATGGGCATGCTGGTGCTCTTGCCCGAGGCAGGCACGCCGCTGGTTGTTGGTTTGCAGGCGGCCTGTCGCGAATTCGGGGTGCCAGTCTGCGGCGGCATTTTTCCGGCCATCATCCGTGACGAGCGCTTCGTGACGGATGCCGGCTGGATACTGGCTTTGCCTCCCGACGCGCTTGCCGTACTGCTTGCGCCATCGCCTCAGGATCCGGCGCCGGCCATTGATCAATTGGTTGAGCAGCTGCGTGCGCCCCTTGCCGCTTTGCCGAGAAGCGCCCTTAAACCCGTCTTGATGCTGCTCTGCGACGGCTTGTTGCCCAATATTGCAAGCTTGCTCGATCTGCTTTACCTCCAACTGGCCAATCGGGTGATGTATGTCGGCGCCAACGCCGGTAATGAGCGTTTTGAAACGGCCCCCTGTCTTTTCAATGGTGAACACCTGATTGCCGGCGGCGTGCTCGCGGTCTTGCGTCACTCAACCCAGGTGCCGGCCTTGCGTCATGGCTACCAGACGCCCAAAAAGCCGATGTCGGCGACGTCGACCGCGGGGAACCGGATTGCCAGCATCGACTGGCGTCCGGCCTTTGCGGTGTATGGCGAATTGATTGCGCAGGAATACGAGGTCACGCTGACCGCGGACAATTTTTATCAATACGGGGTGCATTTTCCGCTGGGCATGCTGCAAGCCAATGGCGACATCGTTTTGCGTATTCCGGTCGGGTTGACCGAAGACGGGGCGCTGTTATGTGTCGGCGAAGTCCCGGAAAATGCGCTGCTCGTGGTTGTGCGTGCCACCGAGTCGGATGCCTGCGACGGCATCACCCAGCTGGCAGACGATCTGGGCAATGCGCCAGGCGGCACCTTGGGCCGCGATCTGCTGGTCTTCTATTGCGCCGGACGGCGCATGCATCTGGGGGATGGGGCGCCGGCTGAACTGAGTGCGCTGGCCGCGCAGACCGAGGTGAGTTGCCTCGGTGGGGCGCTGTCCATCGGCGAAATCGGCAGCCTGCGCCCCGGGGCTTACCCGATGTTCCATAACGCCAGCGTAGCCGGCATGGTGTGGTCGCCATCATGACTCGAGAGCAGGTACTTGCCGTCCTTTACGACCTCGCGCTGACGATAGGGAGCGAGCTGCAGAGCGCCCGTCTGTTGCAGAAAACCCTGCAGCGCCTGCTCTTTCATACCGGATTTCCGGCTGGCATCGTGCTGCTACGCGACCCGGTGGTGTTTGGTCGTTATCGGCTGGTGCAGGCCATCGGCGACTGGCAGCTGGCCGAGCGTCACGGCGAAAATTTCGAGTTGCCTGAAGGAATGGCCGGCCCGGCGGTGGACCTGATCGAGTTGCCGACCCTGGCGCAGCGGCTGCCGTGTTCGGAAAGCTACCGCCACGTGCTGCGCTTGCCGGTCGATGCCGAAACAACGCTCTATTTGCTTTCACCCGAGCCGCCGCAAAGTGGCCTGCCGCTGACGCAGGTGTTCCAGCCGGTGCTGGGTAACCTGGCCAAGATGCTGGCCCTGTGTCGCAGCAATGAATCCAAGACCGAGCGTCTGGAAAGTGATCTGGCGCAGGCGCTCACGCGCTCCGAGCAGGAGAAAAACTTCCTCGAAGCGCTGTTTACCGCGATTCCGGACATGGTTTGGGCCAAGGATCTGGATGGGGTGTATCTGTCCTGCAATGCGATGTTCGGCCGGCTGATCGGTGTGCAGATGTCGGACATTCCGGGGCGTACCGATTTCGATTTTTTCCCGCAGGCGCAGGCGGAATTTTTCCGCTGGCATGACCAGGCCGCCATCGAGGCCGGTGGCCCATCGTCCAACGAAGAGTGGCTGACGATCGCCGCCGATGGGCATCGCGGCTTGTTCGAAACCATCAAATCGCCCTTGCGTGACGCCAGTGGCAAAGTGATCGGGGTACTGGGTGTGGCCCGGGAAATCACGGCCTTTCGCCACACGGAAGAGGCCTTGCGGGCCAGTGAAGGCGAGTTGATGCAACATCGTCAGCACCTTGAAACCCTGGTGGCGGCGCGCACCAGCGATCTGGCCGAGGCGATGGAAAATCTTCGGGAAACCCAGTTTGCGATGGATCAGGCAGGCATTGCGATTCACTGGGTCGACGCAAATACCGGCCGCTTTGTGTATGTGAATCGGCAGGCCGCTGAGATGCTGGGCTACGCCGTGGATGAACTGATGTCCATGCGGGTTCAGGACATCGATCCCAATTTTGTCGGTCAGGATTTCGCCGAAGCTACGGCCAGTTTTCGGGCATCGGAGTCAGTCAGTTTCGATACCAGCAACCGGCATCGCGACGGGCATCTGATTCCCGTGCATCTGCGCCTGGATTTTCGCCCGGCCAATGCCGGCTCGCCCGATCACTTCATTACCTTCCTGACGGATATCAGCTTGCGCAAGCAGGCGGAAACCCAGTTGCGTTTGGCCAAGGAGCATGCGGAGACGGCAACGCGGGCAAAAAGTGCTTTTCTGGCCAATATGAGCCATGAAATCCGCACGCCCATGAATGCGATTTTGGGCAGTGCGCATTTGATGAAGCGTGCCGGTCTGCCCGGAGAGGCGGGCGAGCACCTGAAAAAAATCGAGGCGGCGGGTCAGCATCTCCTGTCGGTGATCAACGACATTCTCGACCTTTCCAAAATCGAGGCGGGCAAGCTGACGCTGGAATCCGTGCCCTTGTCGATCGAGCGCCTCCTGCAGGACACCGCGGCGCTGGTGGCCGATCGTGCCGCGGACAAAGGGCTGCAACTGAAGGTGGAGGCCGGGGGCTTGCCGGCATCGCTCCTCGGTGACCCGACCCGGTTGCGCCAGGTGATGTTGAATTTTGCCAACAACGCGGTCAAATTTACCGAGGCGGGCACGGTGAGCCTGCGCGCCCGCGTGCTGTCGCAAGGCGGTGATCAGGTGCGGGTGCGCATCGAAGTGCAGGATACGGGCTGCGGCATTGAGCCGACGGTGCTGACGCAGTTGTTCTCTCCTTTTGTGCAGGCCGATAGCTCAACCACGCGCCGCCACGGCGGGACCGGCCTCGGGCTGGCCATTAGCCGCCATCTGGCGGGCCTGATGGGCGGCGAGGCCGGTGCCGACAGCGTGCCGGGTGTCGGCAGTACCTTCTGGATGACGGCGCAGCTGCCGCTGGATGCCCGGCTGGCCGACGGCAATTACCAGCCGGTACTGGAAGGCGAGGCCGAAATGCGCCTGCGCCGCGACTTTGCCGGGACCCGCATCCTGTTGGTCGACGATGAGCCGATCAATCGGGAAGTGGCGACCTTCATGCTGGAAGACGCTGGGCTTTCGGTGGCCGTCGCGGTCGACGGGCTGGAGGCCGTGAAAATGGCCGCGGCTTCGCCCTACGCGCTGATTCTGATGGATATGCAGATGCCCAAACTGGACGGTCTGGAAGCCGCGCGGCGCATTCGCGCCTTGCCCGGCGGCGGGACTGTGCCGATTGTGGCCATGACCGCCAACGCCTTTGCCGAGGACAGGGCGGCTTGTCTGGCGGCCGGGATGAATGACTTCATTTCCAAGCCGGTCGAGCCGGATCTGCTTTACGAAACCCTAGCCACCTGGCTGGGCAGCGCCCACGCCTAGGCGAAGGCTCAGGGAGCAACTTCGTCGAGAATCTCGGCGAGCAGCGGTTCCACCATCGGCGCGGCAATGCCCTGCGGTCGACGGTAGCCGACCCAGCTTTCCTGCGTCTGACCAGGCAGACTATAAATGGCGATGGTGAAGGGGCAGAGCACGATGTTGTGCGGATCCGCCGCCATCATTTTGCGTGACAGGCTGGCCGAACAGAATTCAATGATCTCGGCGTGTTCGTAGAGTTTGCCGCCCAGCCCCAGTTCGGCGCCGGTACGCGCCAGCATGTCGCCGATGTGGGACACCTGATTGATCACCAGCCCGCGATTTTCAATGGCCATGACCACGGCGTCGCGGGTGTCGGCAAAACTCCCGCTGACCTTGCGATTGACTCGCCAGTCATCGGCCTGCACCGGGTTGCAGCAAAAGAGCGTGAGCAGAAGCAAAGTCAGGCGCATGGTCATTTCCTGGGGCAGTGAACGGTCGACCGCGGGGTTGGGGCAAAAATGCCTCAGTCCGGCAGGGGCTCGAAGAGGGCGGCCAGATCATCATCGCCGAATTTGACGTCGACCTGATGATCTTCCGAGAGGATGCCGGCAGCGAGTTCCGCCTTGCGCTCCTGCAAGGCGAGAATTTTTTCCTCGATGCTGCCGCTGACAATGAGTTTGTAGACAAAGACCGGCTTGTCCTGGCCGAGTCGGTGCGCACGGTCAGTGGCCTGGTTTTCGACCGCCGGATTCCACCAGGGATCGTAATGAATGACGGTGTCGGCCGTGGTCAGGTTGAGGCCGACGCCACCGGCCTTGAGGCTGATCAGGAAGATGGGCACTTCGCCCTCCTGGAAGCGCCGGATGGGCGTTTCACGATCGACGGTGTCGCCGGTGAGCAGGGCATAGGGCAGACCGATGCGATTGAGTTCGTCCTCGATCAAGGCCAGCATGCTGGTGAATTGCGAGAAAACGAGGATGCGCCGGCCTTCGTCGACCAGTTCCGGCAGCATGGCCATCAGCAGATCGAGCTTGGCGCGTTCGTTAACCTTGCGCGCACTCAGCGCTTTGACCAGCCGAGGATCGCAACACACTTGGCGCAGCTTGAGCAGGGCGTCGAGAATCACGATCTGGCTGCGGGCAAATCCGCGCTGTGCGATTTCATCGCGCACCTTGGCATCCATGGCGGCGCGCACGGTTTCATAGAGGTCGCGCTGGGCACCTTCCAGTTCCACGCTGCGCACGATGATGGTTTTGGGCGGCAGTTCCTGCGCCACGTCTTCCTTCTTGCGGCGCAGGATAAAGGGGCGGATGCGTCGGGCGAGCAAGTCGCGGCGGTCGGTGTCGCCCTGCTTTTCAATCGGCGTGCGCCAGTGACGGGTGAATTGCTTGCTGCCGCCGAGAAAGCCGGGCAGCAGGAAATCAAACTGGCTCCACAGTTCGCCCAGATGATTTTCCAGCGGCGTGCCGGTCAGGCACAGACGATGGCGGGTGTCGATCTTGCGCACCGCTTCGGCACTGCGGCTCTGGGCGTTCTTGACGGTTTGCGCCTCGTCGAGAATGAGCAGGTGGTAGCTGTGACGCATCAGCTCGTCGGCATCACGCCAGAGCAGCGGATAGGTGGTGAGCACCACGTCGTGCTGGTCGATTTCGCCAAAGCGGGTCTTGCGTTCGGGGCCGTGCAGCGAGAGAACGCGCAGGTCGGGCGCGAAGCGGGCGGCTTCGCTCTTCCAGTTGAAGATGAGCGAGGTGGGCAGGATGATCAGCGCCGGGCGGTCCAGTCGTCCGGCTTCCTTTTCCAGCAGCAGGTGGGCCAGGGTCTGTGCGGTTTTGCCCAGACCCATGTCATCCGCGAGGATGCCGGAGAGCTGTTGTTCACGCAGGAACTGCAGCCAGGCGAGGCCTTCCTTCTGATACGGACGCAGTGCCAGGTTGAGGCCTTGCGGCGGCTCGATATCGACAATGCCTTGCGCCTGACGCAGGCGTTCGGCCAGCATCAGGACATCCTGCTGCCCGCGGAATTCCCAGCGGCTGGTGTCGCTGAGTTCGGCCAGTCGCGGGGCGTCGAAGCGCGACAGGCGCAGCGTCGGGCCACCGGCAAAGCCGTCGAACAGGTCGATCAGCGTGGCGGCCAGCGGCTTGATGCGGCCTGCCGGCACGCGCAGGCGCTTGCCGCGCGGGGTCAGCAGTTCGATGCCTTCATCGTCAGGAATTCGGCCCAGTTCGCCGCTCTCCAGCCAGCGTCCGTCGCGGCGGAACAACTCGGCCAGCAGCGGGGCCAGGGGCAGGCGTTCGCCTTCGACCAAAATGCCCATGTCGAGGTTGAACCAGCCGTCGTCGGCTTCGATCAGTTCGGCATCCCAGTGGTCTACTTCCACGACGTGGTGGCGGAAATCCTCCGGAAAATCGATGTGCCAGCCGGCCTGACGCAAGGCATCCAGCGGGTCTTGCATGAAGCTGTGCCACGCCTTTTCATCAGCGAGGCCAAAGATGCCTTCCGGCGGGCTGCCAAAGGTGTGCAGGGTCTGGCTGGGAATTTTTTGCAGGCCGCTGGCCGCGATTTCCGCGAGGGCACGGGCTTCGGCGTCGGGGCGACGTTTGACGCGCACCGTTTCGCCCTCGGGGAGCGTCACGAATTCGCTGCGGTCGCTGGGCCGCAGTTCGGCGTCGGCATAACGGAAAATGACGTGGGCCACATCAAAGGGACCACCGGCCAGGCTATGCGCATAGCCGCGCCAGGCGCGATGGCCGTGGGTGTGCAGGGTGGCGAGCTGGAGTACCGGCTGCAGGCCGGTGTCGATCAGGCGCAGGCGGGCGCTGGCATCCTCGGCCGGCAAGGGCAGATCGGGCGCCAGTTCGGACAGCGCTTCCGCGACCAGCCCGGCTTCCTTGGCGGACAAGGGCGGTAGCGCGAAGAGGCGGGTGACCACGGCAGGATTGCCGGTGACCGCCAGCGGCCCGACTTCGCCTTCGGTCAAATCCGCATACCACGGCGGGTCGACCGCAATGATCAGGTCGGTCGCGGGTTCCGGCTTGAGGTAGGGGCGCTGGAAGCCGTTGGCATCAATCTGCCAGCCGACACTGGCGGGTCGTTCGGCGCCGGCACCCAAGGGCAGGGTCAGATCCTGCTCGGGGTAGAGGCGTTGGGTGGCTGCCATGCGCTCAAGGATTTCCGCCCCGTGTTTGGGCCCCAGGCCATAGGCACGCAGGCCGCTGTCGTGGCCGCGCTCTGCCCAGATCAGGCGCAGGATGGCCAGATCCTGTTCATTGACGAATTGCGGAGGCGTCACCAGCGCGCGGTCGACCTTCCACCATTCCTCGGCGTTTTCCGGGTATTTGCCCTTGCGCAGTTCGATGCCAAAGCGGCGCCGGTCCGGCGTCCATTTCAGGATGTAGTACAACTGCTGGCGGGCGCTGGCGGGCCTGGCTTTTTTCTTGGCGACGGCGATGGAGGCGCGACGCAGGTCTTCCACCCAGGACATGACGCTGCTGCTGACCCGGGCTTTGGGATTACGTTCTTCCAGCCCTTTGAGCAGCACGGCGGCAACGTGCTTGCAGCGCCGGCCGACCGGGCAGGTACAGCGGGCAATCAGTGTGTCACCCCTGGGGCTTTCTGCAATCAAGGCTTCCACGCGGTAAGGCTGACGGGCGGAGCCCGGCACCAGCGCGTGTAATTCACCCGCCTCGATGCGAAAATCGCGGACCAGATCAACGTAGGGGCGGCCTTTGTCCACTTCCTTTTCGCCCAGCCAGCCGATGATCTCGTCTTCGCTGTAGCTGTCAGCCAGTTCGTCCGGCGTGCGCATCAGAAGAGCTGCAGGCCGAGCAAGGCAGCCAGCAGGAGGGCGATGAGGGCCAGCCAGATATTTTGCTGTCGCTGTGCCCGGAGCAGTGCCTCCAGTTGGGGCTGCGGGTCGCTGGCAGCCGGGCGGACGAGCGTTTGATGCACGAGCCGGGGCAATTGCGGCAAGGTGCGGGCCAGATAAGGCGCCTCCTGTTTGAAGGTCTTGAGCAGGCCGCGCCAGCCGATTTGCTCGCTCATCCAGCGCTCAAGGAAAGGCTTGGCGGTTTTCCACAAATCCAGTTCGGGATCCAGTTGGCGCCCCAAGCCTTCGATGTTGAGCAGCGTTTTTTGCAGCATGACCAGTTGCGGCTGGATTTCGACATTGAAGCGGCGTGAGGTCTGGAACAGGCGCAACAGCACCTTGCCAAAGGAAATGTCCTTCAACGGCCGGTCGAAGATGGGTTCGCAGACGGCGCGGATGGCGGCTTCGAATTCGTCGACCCGGGTGTCCTTGGGCGCCCAGCCAGATTCGATGTGCGCTTCGGCAACGCGCTTGTAGTCGCGCCGGAAGAAGGCCAGGAAATTCTGCGCCAGATAATTCTTGTCGCTGTCGGTCAACGTACCGACGATGCCGAAATCCAGCGCGATGTAGCGGCCATCAGCGTGTAC
>JAKLLI010000025.1:0-13142 GCA_023150195.1 Azonexus sp. | reverse complement strand
AAAACCTGAGTGAAGAAAATTTCGACGCCGGCCGCCGACAGTCGCGAGAGATCGATGCCTTCTGCGCGCAGGCGGTCGATTTGCGAGATCGGCGTTCCCGTCATCCGTTCCATGACCATCACGGTCGACGTGCAAAAATCCCAATAAACCTCGGGCACGATCAGCAAGCTGGAATCGGTGAAATTGCGGCGCAGTTGCGAGGCATTGGCGGCCTCACGCATCAGGTCCAGTTCGTCGCGCAGGTACTTGGCAAATTCGGCGACGACTTCGCGCGGCTTGAGGCGTTTGCCGTCGGACCACAGTTTTTCCAGCAGCAGCGCAAAACTGTCCATCAGGGCCAGGTCGTGTTCGATCACTGCGAGCATGTTGGGACGCAGAATTTTCACGGCCACTTCGTGTCCGCCGTCTTCTTCCCGCAAGCGGGCGAAATGGACCTGGGCGATGGAGGCCGAGGCCACCGGTACCGGGTCGAACTCGGCAAACACCTCGCTGGCCGGACGGCCATAGGCGGCTTCAATCTGGCGCAAGGCCAGTTCGGACGCAAAGGGCGGCACGCGATCCTGCAATTTGGCCAGTTCGTCGGCAATGTCGGTGGGCATCAGGTCGCGCCGGGTCGACAACACCTGACCGAACTTGACGAAAATCGGTCCCAGCGCTTCGAGCGCCAGGCGTAGCCGCACTGCGCGGGGGGCGGAGAGGTCACGCCAGAATTGCAAACCTTTGGCGATGCGCACGAGTCGGCCACTGGGCTCGTGTTCGAGCATCATCTCGTCGAGCCCGAAACGGCTGGCGACGGCGGCGATCTTGAGCAGGCGGAACAGGCGCATCGAAGGAAAATTGTGGGCGAAAACGGGCATGTTAACACGCAGGCACGGCCTCGGGCAGTCGATTCCATCAAGATGAAAGATCGCTGCCTTATCCCGGGGACTTGGGATAAACTCGACGCTACGCCGTGTTATGGCCTGTTTATTGATCCGACCCGACCCCTTCATGCACGAACACCGCAATCCTTCGGACATCGCCCGCGAAGCGCTGAAATCACTGGCCATTCGCCATTTGGCGCCGACGCCGGCCAATTACCAGGCCTGTTACAACGAAATCGCCGGTTTGCCGAATGTGACCCCATTTCCCGAGGCCGGGCTGAAACAAGTGGCCGAAGGGCTGGTGCCGCACAGTGAAGCGCAGCGCGATGCGCTGGCGCAACTGGATATGGCGATTGCCGGACGCAGTTGGCAGGGCGTGCTGGGTGCCATACAGGCTTTTTGCGTCGCGTCGCCAGTGCAGTCTGTGGGCGAAAATACGCTGTTGCCCAAGGCCTTTGCGGCCACCTTGCATCAACTGCTGGCCTGTATGCTGCCGGCGCTGGGCGGTGAGGATGCCCGTTTTGCCGAAGCCACGAATGCCTTGCTGGCCTTGCTCAAGGCGCCTGCATGCGAAATTCAGCCGCTGGATGACGCGGTACGCAAGCTGGTGAGCTTGGCCGGCTATGTTGTCGAGGAGCATGTCGAACTCAGAACCTCCTTGCTGAACCTGTTGCATCTGATCATTCAGAACATCGGCGATCTCAGTATCGACGACCACTGGTTCAAGGGGCAGATCGATGGTTTGCTGGCGGCGGTGGATCAGCCCCTTTCCTTGCGTCATCTCGATGATGTGGAGCGGCGCCTGCGCGACGTCATCGACAAGCAAAGCCGTGCCAAGGTGCGTTCGGTGGAGGCGCAGGAAGAAATGCGGCAAATGCTGGCCGCCTTCATCGAGAGTCTGTCGGCGATCAATGAATCCAGCACCTCGTTCCAGGGGCGCATTGAAGAAAGTGCGCGCCAGATCGAACAGGTGACGCGCATCGAGGATCTGGCGCCCCTGCTGAAGGATGTTGTCTCGGCCTCGCGGGCCATGGCGGACGAAGCCGCAAATTCCCGCGAGCAGCTGAAAACCCTGCAGGACAAGGTGTTGACCACGGAAGCCGAGCTTGTTCAGTTGCACGTGGAGCTTGACAATGCCAGTGCGCTGGCGCGCCATGATCCGCTGACGGATGTGCTCAATCGCAAGGGCCTGGACGAAGCGCTGGAACGCGAAATTGCCGCGGTGCGCCGGCGGGCGACGGCCTTGTCGATTTGTCTGCTGGATATCGATAATTTCAAGAAGCTCAACGACAGCCTTGGGCATCAGGCCGGCGACGAGGCGCTGATTCACCTGACCAAGGTCGCGCGCGCCTGTATGCGACCCAGCGATACCCTGGCGCGTTACGGCGGTGAGGAGTTCGTGATCCTGATGCCGGATACCCAGTTGCCGCAGGGCATCGAGGCGATGACCCGCCTGCAGCGCGAATTGACCAAGGCCTTCTTCATGTCCGGCAAGGACAAGGTGCTGATCACTTTCAGCGCCGGCGTCGCGCAGCTGGGCAACGAAGAAACCGGCGGCGAAGCCATTCGCCGGGCCGACGAAGCCATGTATCTGGCCAAGCGAACCGGCAAGAATCGGGTACTGGGGGCGTGACGGCCTTGTCCAGCCTCTCGGGGGTGCGCTGTTTTCCTCCGGTGGTTGGTCACTCGCCGCAAGTCTTGATTCTGGGAAGTGCCCCCGGGCGAGCCTCGCTGGATGCTACGGAGTATTACGCTCACCCGCGCAACCTCTTTTGGCGTTTTTTGGGGGATATGCTGGGTTTTTCTCCTCGCCTGCCCTACGCCGAGCGTCTTGTCCGCTTGACCAATGCCGGCGTTGCCTTGTGGGACGTTATCGCGGCCTGCGAACGGACTGGAAGCCTGGACGCTGACATCATGCCGGGCTCCATCGAGCCGAATGATTTCGAGGCTTTTTTTACCGTCCACCGCAGCATTCGCCACGTATTTTTCAATGGCACTGCGGCCGAGAAGGAGTTTCGCCGCCGGGTGTTGCCGGAACTTTCCGGAAACTGTCCGCACCTGCATCGCCTGCCGTCCACCAGTCCCGCCCACGCGGCGCGCAGTCTGGCGGAAAAACAGCATGCCTGGGCAGCCATTGTGGCTGCACTCAATATGTAGGGCAGCGCAGCGTATAATCGCCGCTTTGTTATTTTTGCAGTCAGTCAATGTCCCAAGACGTCAATTCCCCGGATGCCAAAGCCCGCTTGACGGCGCTATTGCAACAGGCCTTGTCCAGTGTGGCCCCCGATGCGGCCGCTACGCCGATTCACCTGGAGCGCCCGCGTGATCCGACGCATGGTGACTTCGCCACCAATCTCGCCATGCAACTGGCGCGTGCGCTGAAGAAAAATCCGCGCGAGATTGCCAATCAGTTGCTGGCCGAGCTGCCACCGTCGTCATTGGTGACCCGGGCGGAAGTGGCCGGTGCCGGCTTCATTAATTTCACGCTGGATGCCGGCGCCAAGACCGATGTCGTCAAGACGGTGCTTGCCGAAACCGGGCAATTTGGCCGGTCGACCGCCGGCGGCGGGCAAAAAGTGCAGGTGGAATTCGTTTCGGCCAACCCGACCGGCCCGCTGCACGTCGGTCATGGTCGTGGTGCCGCCTATGGCGCCTCGCTCTCCAGTCTGTTGTCCTTTGCCGGCTGGGACGTGACCCGCGAGTATTACGTGAATGACGCGGGTCGGCAGATGGATATTCTGGGCTTGTCGACCTGGCTGCGCTATCTGGATCAGCATGGCGAGTCCGTGGCCTTCCCGCCCAATGCGTATCAGGGCGATTACGTGCGCGAAATGGCGCAGCAAATGACGCAGGCGCATGGCGTGAAATTTGTGCGGTCTGCGGCGGAAGTGATTGCCGGCACGCCGGGTTTGCCCGAGGCCGGTCGTGGTGACGACGAAGCCAAGCAGCAGCGTGAACTACACCTCGACGCCCTGATCGCTCAAGCCAAGGCCTTGCTCGGCGGCGACTGGCACTATGTCCATCAGCATGCGCTCAACGAGCAACTGGAAGACTGCCGCGATGACCTGAAGGAATTCGGTGTCGAGTTCGAAGTCTGGTATTCCGAAAAGTCGCTCTACGACACCGGCCTGGTCGCACGTTGCGTGGCCTTGCTGGAGGAGAAGGGCCATATTTACGTGCAGAACGGCGCCAAATGGTTCCGGTCGACCGCCTTCGGCGATGAAAAAGACCGGGTCGTTCAGCGCGAAAATGGCTTGTTTACCTATTTCGCCTCCGACATTGCCTACCACTTGAACAAGTTCGAGCGTGGCTTCGACAAGGTCATCAACATTTGGGGTGCTGACCACCACGGCTACATTCCGCGTGTGACGGGGGCCATCAAGGCGCTGGATCTGAATGCCGACAAGCTGCATGTCGCCCTGGTTCAGTTTGCAGTGCTCTATCGCAACGGCCAGAAGGCTTCGATGTCCACCCGTTCCGGCGAGTTCGTCACCTTGCGTGAGTTGCGTAAGGAAGTGGGCAACGATGCCTGCCGTTTCTTCTATGCGCTGCGCAAGTCGGATCAGCATCTCGATTTCGACCTCGACCTGGCCAAGAGCCAGACCAACGAGAACCCGGTGTATTACATCCAGTATGCGCATGCACGTATTTGCTCGGTGATCGGCCAGTGGAACGGGGATGCCGCAAGCCTGGCCGATGCTGACCTGTCCCTGCTTTCCAATCCGCGGGAACTGACGATTGCCAACCAGCTGACCCAGTTCCGCGAAGTCATCGAAAACGCGGCCCGCGATCTGGCGCCGCACCTGATCGCTTTCTATCTCAAGGATCTGGCCGGCGAGTTCCACGGCTGGTACAACGCCGAGCGCATGCTGGTGGACGATGCCGCCTTGCGCGATGCGCGCGTGGCGCTGGCCATGGCGGTGCGTCAGGTCATTCGCAACGGGCTGGCCATCCTCGGGGTCAGTTGTCCGGAAACCATGTGAGTCCTTTCATGACGCGACAAACAAAATCCTCCAAAAGTCCTGCCAGCCGCAAACGGGCGGCGGGTGGCACGCTGATCGGCATGTTCATCGGGCTCGTCCTCGGGGTGTGCATTGCCGCTGGCGTCGTGTGGTATATCAATCAGGCGCCGCTGCCCTTCAATGCCAACGTGCAGGCTGGCAAGCAGGCACCGCGCCCGGCGACGCCGGCGGAACCCATGGTGCTCCCCGGCAAGCCGGGGGATGCGGCGCCGGAAAAGCGCTTCCAGTTCTACGATATTTTGCAGGGCAAGGCGGATGCGGTACCTGACAAGGAGGGCAAGCCCGTGGCGCCGGTGACTGAGCCACCCAAGGCCGAGCCGCCGAAGGAAGTGCCGAAAGAACCCGGCAAGGAAAGCAAGTCCCCCCTCTTTTTGCAGGCGGGCTCTTTCAGTACGGCCCACGATGCGGATAACCAGAAGGCCAAGCTGGCTTTCATGGGCGTGGAAGCGGTGGTGCAGCAGGTGATGGTCGAGGAAAAAACCTTTTACCGCGTGCGCATCGGGCCGTACTTCAAGCTCGATGAATTGAACAAAGTGCGAGCTGAACTTGCCAAATCGGGCATGGAAGCCCAATTGTCGAAATAAGGAGTCGTTATGGAAGTGTTGCGTCGCCGTTTCATCAGCACCGTTTTTGCCCTTGGGGCTGCGTTGACCGTGAGTGGATCTGCCTTGGCGCAGACGCCGGGCAAGGATTTCGTACCGGTCAATCCGGCGCAGGCCACGGAAGAGGCCGGCAAGATCGAAGTGCTGGAGTTTTTCAGTTACGGCTGCCCGCACTGTGCCGATTTCTCCCCCCTGTTGAGTGCCTGGATTGCGCGTCAGGGTGGCGATGTCGTCGTCAAGAAGGTGCCGATTACCTTTGGTCGTGCCGCCTGGGGCAACATTGCCAAGCTTTATTACGCGCTGGAGATTACCGGTGACCTCAAGCGCCTGGAGCCGGAAATTTTCACGGCCATTCACAAGGACAAGGCCAATCTGTTCGAAGAGCGTGCCTTGACCGACTGGGTTGCCGCCAAGGGCGTGGATCGCAAGAAATTTTCCGATGCCTTCGGTTCATTCGGCGTGATGAGCAAGGTGCGTCGCGGCGATCAACTGGCGGGTGCCTACAAGATTACCGGCGTGCCGACACTGGCGATTGACGGACGTTTCATGATTACGGCTAATACCTTCGAGGAACAGCTGTCGACCGCGGACAAGCTGATCGCCCGTATCCGTTCGGAAAAAGCCGGCAAGAAGTAATTGACCCAGCGCATCTTCATCACGGGCGCCTCGTCGGGCATCGGCGAGGCGCTTGCCGTTTACTATGCGGAAAAAGGCGCGATCCTTGGCCTGGCATCGCGTCGCGGTGAGGCGCTGCAGGCGCTCAACGAACGCTTGGGTGGGCGGCACGCCTGCTATCCGCTGGATGTGACCGATGCACCGGCACTGCACCGGGCCGCCGAGGATTTCGTCGCCCGATTCGGTGCGCCGGATATCGTGATTGCCAGTGCCGGGGTCTCGGCCGGGACCTTGACCGAGCACGAAGCCGATCTGGCCGCCTTTCGCCGGCTGATGGACATCAATGTGTACGGCATGGCGGCGACCTTTGCGCCTTTCATTCAATCCATGAAGGCCGCGGGCGCGGGGGGGCGGCTGGTGGGGCTGGCGTCGGTGGCCGGCATTCGCGGCCTGCCCGGCGCCGAGGCTTACTCGGCGTCCAAGGCTGCCGCCATCGCTTATTTGGAGAGTTTGCGGCTGGAAATGCGGCCCTATGGGATCAAGGTGGTGACGATTGCGCCGGGCTACATCGAAACGCCGATGACTGCGGTCAACCCGTACCGCATGCCGTTTTTGCTGCCGGCAGCCAGGGCTGCGCAGCGTTTTGCTGCCGCCATTGCGGCCGGGACATCGTATACCGTCATTCCCTGGCAGATGGGGGTGGTCGCCAAGTGCCTGCGCCTGCTGCCCAATGCGCTGTACGACCGGCTGTTCGCCGGGGCGCCGAGGAAGCCGCGCGGCTTGTTAAAATAAGCACCATGCTCGCAATCAAGATCAATGGCGAATCCCGCCAATTCCCCGCCCCGCTGACCGTTGCCGGCCTGATCGAGCAATTGGGTTATGCGGGCAAGCGCATTGCCGTGGAAAGAAACGGCGAAATCGTCCCGAAAAGTCAGCATGCAAGCACCGCGCTGGCGGCGGGCGATCAACTTGAAATTGTCGTCGCGGTCGGCGGCGGCTGAACCGGAGAAATCTCCATGCATCAATTGACCATCGCCGGTAAGGCGTACCGTTCCCGTTTGCTGGTGGGTACCGGCAAGTACAAGGATTTTGACGAAACCCGCGCGGCCATTGATGCCTCGGGTGCCGAAATCGTCACGGTGGCCGTACGCCGCGTGAACATCGGGCAGGATGCCAGTCAGCCCAGTTTGCTCGACGCCGTGCCGCCATCGAAATTCACCATTCTGCCGAATACCGCCGGATGTTATACGGCGGACGATGCAGTGCGTACCCTGCGCCTTGCCCGTGAGCTGCTGGACGGCCATCCGCTGTGCAAGCTGGAGGTGCTGGGCGATCCGACCAACCTCTTCCCCAACATGCCGGAAACCCTGAAAGCCGCGGAAACGCTGGTCAAGGATGGTTTCGAGGTGATGGTTTACTGCGCCGACGATCCCATTCAGTGCAAGATGCTGGAAGAGATCGGCTGCGTTGCGGTGATGCCGCTGGCCTCGCTGATCGGTTCGGGGATGGGCATCGTCAATCCGTGGAACCTGCGCCTGATCATCGAAAACGCCAAGGTGCCCATCATCGTTGATGCCGGTGTCGGTACGGCGTCGGATGCGACGATTGCCATGGAACTGGGCTGCGACGGTGTGCTGATGAACACGGCCATCGCCCATGCCAAGGACCCGGTGCTCATGGCCTCGGCCATGAAAAAAGGCATCGAAGCCGGGCGCGAGGCCTTCCTGGCCGGTCGCATGGCGCGTAAATACTATTCGGCAGACCCCTCGTCGCCGACTACCGGATTGATTGGTTCATGAGCGATACCCCGCTGATTCACGGTGCCGACGACGGCGCCTATCAAGAGGGCCGGGAAGGCCACGGCCACATCAAGAGTTTTGTGCGTCGCGCCGGTCGCATGTCGGAGGCGCAGCACCGCTATCTCGATGAAATGATGCCGAAGATCGGGATTCCCTATCAGCCGGCGCCCGTCGATCTGGCGGCGGTCTACGGTCGCAATGCACCCAAAATCCTCGAAATTGGCTGCGGCATGGGTGAAACCACGGCGAAGATTGCCGAGGCACATCCGGAAAACGATTATTTCGGGCTGGAAGTCCATATTCCTGGCGTCGGCGCCCTGTGCAAACTGATTGCGGAAAAGCTGCTCGGCAACCTGCGTATCGGCAACCACGATGCGGTCGAGGTCGTGCGCGACATGCTGCCCGAGGGCTCGCTCGACGGCATCCACATTTTCTTCCCCGACCCGTGGCACAAGACGCGGCACAAAAAGCGCCGGCTGATTCAGCCGCCCTTTGTTGCGCTGCTGGCCTCCCGCCTCAAGCCGGGCGGCTATATTCACTGTGCGACGGACTGGGAAAACTACGCCTTGCAGATGCTCGATGTGCTGGGCCGCGAAGCACAACTGGAAAACAGCGTGGACAACCCGTCGACCGGCGCATTGGCCGCTGCCCTTGAGGCAGACAGCGCTGCCGGTCTGGCCGGATTTGCCCCGCGCCCGGATTACCGGCCGCTGACCAAGTTTGAAAACCGCGGCATTCGCCTCGGTCACGGGGTCTGGGACCTCGTGTTCAGAAAGCGCTAAGCGCAAGGACGTCTTTCGATGTGGTTCAAGAATCTCCAGATTTACCGTTTGCCCACCGCATGGACGATGGATCTCGCCAAGCTGGACGAGCAATTGGGGCGCGGCCCGTTTGTCCGCTGCCCCAGCCATCAGCCCTTGTCGCGTGGCTGGGTGTCGCCTCGCAAGGATGGCGCGCTGATCTACAGCAACAACCATCAGTGGCTGATCGCGCTGGCCGTCGAGCAACGCCTGTTGCCCTCGTCGGTGATCAATGAAACCGCGCAGGAACGGGCCGAACAAATCACCGATCAGCAGGGCTATCCGCCCGGTCGCAAGCAGATGAAGGAAATCAAGGAGCGCGTCACGGAAGAATTGATGCCGCGCGCCTTCACCAAAAAGCGCAGCACCTTTGTCTGGATCGATCCGCAGAACGGCTGGTTTGTGGTCGATGCCGGCAGCCCGGCCAAAGCCGAAGAGGTGATCGAACATCTGCGCCACTGCCTCGACGACTTTCCGCTCAAGCCGCTGCACACGCAGTTGTCGCCGCAATCGGCGATGGCCGACTGGCTGGCCGGTGGCGAAGCCCCGGCGGGGTTTACGGTCGACCGCGATTGCGAGCTGAAATCCGTGGCCGAGGAAAAAGCCGCCGTGCGCTACGTGCGCCATCCGCTGGAAGGCGAAGGCATCGGTGAGCAGATCAAGGCGCATCTGGTGGCCGGCAAACTGCCGACCCGACTGGCGCTGACCTGGGATGAACGCATTGCGTTTGTCCTCACCGAAAAACTGGAAATCAAGCGCCTGGCCTTCCTGGACCTGCTCAAGGAAGAAGCCGAGAAAAACGCCGAGCATGCCGACGAGCAGTTCGATGCGGATTTTGCCTTGATGACCGGCGAACTCTCGCGCTTCCTGCCCCAGTTGATTGCGGCGCTGGGTGGCGAGGTGCAGGAGGCCGAGGCCGCGCCGACCGCGCCGGCCTCCGCCACCGATTTGCCGTGGGCCACCTGAAAACGGCCTGCCCCTGTGACAGCGGCCAGGCCTATGCGGCCTGCTGCGGTCCACTGCATGCCGGCGAAAAAATTGCGCCGACTGCAGAGGCGCTCATGCGTTCACGCTACAGCGCCTATGTGTTGAAGCTGGCCGACTATCTTCGCGCCACCTGGCACGCATCGACCCGTCCCGCCGAACTGGACCTCTCGGCGGACGACAGTAAGTGGCTGGGGTTGGAAGTGCGCGCTCACGTCGTTCGGGATGCCACGCACGCGACGGTTGAATTTGTCGCCCGTTACCGGGTTGCCGGGCGCGGCCACCGATTGCACGAATTGTCCCGCTTCCTGTGCGAGGACGGACACTGGTACTACCTCGACGGCGATTTCCTCGCCTGAGCATCCACCGGTCAACCGCAAGAAATACCCGATTTCAGGCGCAGGCAGCGTGGGCGATGTCGAGCGCGCGCAGGCGCAGTGCCGGGTCGAAAATGTCACAGACCAGCATCAGCTCATCGGCCTGCGTCGCCTGACGTAGTGCGCCGAGCGCTTCCTTTGCCCGTGATCGCCCGCCGATGATGGCGGCACCGAGGAAATCGTTGATGCCGGCTTTTTCCTGTGCCGACAGTCCCTCGAGAAAACCCGCCACCGGCGGTGCCAGTGGCCGGCGGTCGCCGCGCAGGATGCCGAGCACGCGCTGAAAGATGCTGGTGGCCAGGAAATCAGCCTCGTCATCGGTTTCCGCCGCGACCCAGGGGACACCCACGACCACGTAGGGTTGGGTCAATGTTGCCGATGGCCTGAAGTTGCCGCGATAAACGGCCAGTGCCTGATGCAGCAGCGCCGGCGCAAAGTGCGCGGCGAAGGCGTAGGGCAGGCCGCGTTCGGCAGCCAGCCGGGCGGAGAACAGGCTGGAGCCGAGCAGCCAGATTGGCACTTCGGTCCCGGCACCGGGGATGGCGACCAGTGGCTGGCCGGGCTGGGCCGGGGCGAGCAGGCGCTGCAATTCGGCGACGTCGCGTGGGAAATCGTCTTCGCGTTCGATCCGGTCGCGGCGCAGCGCATGCATGGTCAGTCGGTCGGTGCCGGGGGCGCGGCCAAGGCCAAGATCGATCCGCCCCGGATACAGTTCGGCGAGCGTGCCGAAGGCCTCGGCGACCACCAGCGGCGCGTGATTGGGCAACATGACGCCGCCGGAGCCGACCCGGAGGGTTTTCGTGGCACCGGCCATGTGGCCGACCAGCACTGAAGTGGCCGAACTGGCGATACCCGGCATGTTGTGGTGCTCGGCCAGCCAGTAGCGCTCGAATCCCAGCGTTTCCACGTGGCGGGCGGTGTCGACCGCAATCTTCAACGCATCGGCCACGCTGCCACCCTGACGCACGGCGACCAGATCGAGCTGGGAGAGTTTTACATTGGCGAGCGGGTTCATGTCGTTTTCTCCGGTAAACCTTGCTGGATATTGGCCAGCGCCGGGCGTCGGCTGGCCAGCCAGCCGAGCAGCGAGAGCAGCGCCAGGCCGCCGCCGATGAGCAGGATGCCCGCCACTTCGCTGGTCCTGAAGGCCTCACCAAAGGTGAGCCGCGACGACAGGATGGCGACCACCGGTGTGCCCAGTACCGACAGGCTGGCTTCCCAGGCCGGCACGCGGTCGAGAATGTAGATCCACAGCCACCAGCAGAGCGCCGTGCTGAATACCGACATGAAGCCGAGGATGCCGGCGTAGTTCCAGCTCCAGTCGGTGACCCGTTCCGGCACGATGCAGGCGAGGAGGATTAGTGGCACCGAGCCGAGCGCCATCTGCCACGCTGTCAGCGTCAGCAGGTCTACCGCCTGGCGGCTGCGCAGGCGCTTGATCAGGATGGTGCCGATCGCCCAGCAGATGGCCGCAGCGATGCCGAGCGCCTGGCTCAACAGGCCGCCATGCATTTCCCACGGTTCGATGATCAGCAGCAGGCCGATCAGCGTGCACGCGGCGGCGATCCACTGCGTGCCGCGCACCCGTTCGCCGAGGATCGGCCAGGCCAACAGCAGCGTCCAGATCGGCATGGTGAAGATCAGCACCACCGTCTTGCCCGGCCCGCCTTCAACCAGCGCCCAGGTCTGGAAGATCATGAAGCCCGCAACCTGCGTCAGCGCGATACCCAGCGTTGCGCCCGGGGCGGCCAGTGTCGGTTTGCGGCCGGTCAGGCGCAAGGCGATGAACAGCGCAACGGCGCTGCCGATGCAGCGCTCTGCCGCGAAGGCGAAGGGCGGCGAATATTCCAGCCCATGCTTGGCCAGCACCCAGGTGTAACCCCAGATCGAGGAAAGGACGATCAGCGCCAGAATCGGGCGCCAGCGATCGGAAGAAATCATGGTGTTCTCTGTCTAGCGCGGCGGCATCTGCGCACCGCCGCGCCCGGGGTTGGGAGTGGGCGCTTACGGCAGCGTCGGATAGTCCGTGTAACCCTCGGCCCCGCCGCCGTACAGCTTGTCGGCGCGCAGCTCGTTCCACGGCGCGCCTTCGCGCAGGCGGCGGACGAGGTCCGGGTTGGCGATGAAGCCGCGACCGAAGGCGATCAGGTCGGCGCCACCGTCGGCGATCACCTGCTCGGCCAGCGCCTTGTCGTAGCCGTTGTTCACCAGCCACGGCCCCTTGAAGACGCTGCGGGCGGCGGCGTAGTCGAAACTGGCGGCCGGCGTGCGCGTGCCGCCGGTTTCGCCCTCGATGATGTGCAGGAAGGCCAGGCCGTAGCCGGCCAGCTTGTCGACGACGTAGCCGTAGAGCGCCTGCGGGTGGCTGTCGAGCGGCGCGGTGAAGGTGGTCAGCGGGCTCAGGCGGATGCCGGTGCGGCCAGCGCCAATCTCGCCGACGATAGCCTCGACCACCTCGAACAGCAGGCGGGCGCGGTTCTCGATGCTGCCGCCGTAGGGGCCGCTGCGGTCATTGACGCTGTCGCGCAGGAACTGTTCGAGCAGGTAAGTGTTGGCGGCGTGGAGTTCGACGCCGTCGAAACCGGCGGCGATGGCATTGCGCGCGGCCTTGCGGTAGTCCTCGACCAGTCCGGGCAGTTCGTCATCGCGCAGCGCGCGTGGCGCAGAGACTGGCACGAAACCGGCGGCGGTAAAGGTGCTGGCCTCGGCGCTGCGGGCGGTCGACGACACCGGCGCGGCGCCGTCCGGCAGCAGCGAGACATGCGAAATGCGGCCGACGTGCCACAACTGCAGCACGATCTTGCCGCCCTCGGCATGCACGGCGTCGGTGACGGCGCGCCAGGCGGCAACCTGCTCGGCCGACCAGATACCCGGGGTGTCCAAATAGCCCTGAGCCATCGGCGAAATCGGGCTGGCTTCGGCAATGATAAGACCGGCGGTGGCGCGCTGGCGGTAATACTCGACGGTGAGCGGGCCGGGGCAGTTGCCGGCAACGGCGCGATTGCGCGTCAGCGGCGCCATCACAATGCGGTTGGCGAGGGCGATGTCGCCGATCTGGATCGGGTCGAATAGCGTGGTCA
>JAKLLI010000024.1 GCA_023150195.1 Azonexus sp. | reverse complement strand
CAGGGCCAGCAGTTTGACGGCAAGCAACCAGCCGGAAAACAGTCTGACGCCGCCCACCCCATCCAGGCGTAGTGCCGCGCCCACCGTAATCAAGCCCAGGGCAATCGAGGCATCGGCCAGGCGGCCGAGTAAGGCCTGCAAGGGCGTCGGCGGCACGAAACCGGCCAAATTCAGCAGAAAACCGGTGGCCGTCCCCCAGATCAGGGGATTGCGCGCTACTTCACGCCAAAGGCCAACCTCGCCATGCCGGGCCAGCATCCACACCGACACCAGATTGGCGAAAGGCACGGCGGCGCCCACGATCAGCCCCATTGTGGCAATCCCTGGCGCACCGAACAGCATGCCGGCAACGGCCAGCGCGATGTAGGAATTGAAACGGTAGCCGCACTGAAACAGCGACGCAAAGGTCAAGGCGGGCATCTTCAACCAGTGCCGGGGCAGCAGTGCCAGCAACATGCCGCCCGCCATCGCGGCAAATGCGGTGCCCAGCAGGGGCATCGCCGCCGCCAGATCGAGGCGCGTGCGCACGATGGCATTGACCAGCAGCGCCGGAAACAGGATGAAATACACCAGCTTCTCGACCCCGGCCCAGAAATGATCGCCCAAGTGCATCCAGCGACGAATCGCCGCACCGAGCAGGATCAGCGCAAAGTCAGGCATCAGGGCAAGGGCCGTATTCATGCCAGGAATTCTAGCGGTCGGACCCAGCGTCCGATATGGGGGACTTCCACATTGCGCCTTGACCCCGGGCAACAAACCCGAAATACTCGGACCAAAGGAGAGCGACATGCACGCAGAATGGTGGCACTGGATTGTGGGCGGCATTGCGCTGGTGCTGGCGGAACTGGCGATTCCCGCGTTTTATATTATCTGGTTCGGCTGCGGTGCCTTGCTGGTTGGCCTGGCGCTCCTGCTCTTTCCGGAGATGTCATCAACCGCCCAGATTCTGCTGTGGGTGCTGACCTCATCGGCCCTGGTTGCGCTCTGGTTTCGTGTGTTCCGGCAAAACGTCTCACACACGCAGAGCGGCACGGCAGACGGTGACGTCATCGGCGAAACCGGACTGGTCGCGCAGGCGATTGCCCCGTTTTCCCGCGGTCGCGTGCGCTTTCAGCGTCCCCTGCTCGGTGCCGATGAATGGGCTTGCACCGCGGATGCCGACATTGCTGCCGGCGAACGGGTTCGGGTGGTGGCCATCGAAGGCAGTTATCTCAAGGTTGTGAAATCCTAGGAGTCGCTCATGGAAGCAGGATTTGTCGTCGCGGTTGCGCTGTTTGCGTTCGTTGTCATCACCATCGCCAAAGGGGTGCGCATTGTGCCGCAAGGTGAAGAGTGGATCGTCGAGCGGCTGGGAAAATACCATGGCACCCTGAAGCCCGGTCTGAACATCGTCATTCCCTACCTCGACAAGGTCGCTTATCAACTGGTCACCAAGGACATCATCCTCGATGTCCAGGAACAGGAGGTCATCACCCGGGATAATGCGGTGATTCTGACCAATGCCATTGCCTTCATCAAAGTGACCGATCCGGTCAAAGCCGTCTATGGCGTGACCGACTTTTCTGAAGCCATTCGCAACCTGATCATGACGACCCTGCGCTCCATCGTCGGCGAAATGGAACTGGATGAGGCACTCTCCTCCCGCGACAAGATCAAGGCACGGCTGCGCGAAAGCATTGCCGATGAGGCGGTCGACTGGGGTTTGACCGTCAAATCCGTGGAAATCCAGGACATCAAGCCCTCGCAATCGATGCAGAAGGCCATGGAAATGCAGGCTGCGGCTGAGCGCGAACGCAAAGCCGTGGTCACCCGCTCTGAGGGCGCCAAGCAGTCCGCCATTCTCGAAGCCGAAGCCCGCCTCGAATCCGCCAAGCGCGATGCCAATGCGCAGGTAATGCTGGCCGAAGCCTCCGCCGAGGCCATTCGCCGCATCTCTGCCGCCATCGGCGATCACACCGGCCCGATGTCCTACATCCTGGGTGAAAAATACATTGCGGCGCTCGAGCGCATGGGTGACAAGGACAACAGCAAGGTCGTGGTCCTGCCAGCGGATCTTCAGGAAGCCGTAAAAGGCCTGTTTGGGCGCAAGTAAGGCGTCGCGGCGGGCGACCGGCGATTAGCCGAAAGCGCCAGCCGCCGACAAACGGGCCACGTCGGCATCGCCATAGCCCAGTTGGGCCAGAATCGCCTGCTGATGCTCGCCCCGCGCCGGTGCAGGCCTGGGCGTCGCGAATTCGAAACCGGAGAGCTTGAGTGGCGGCGCAAACTGCGTCAGGCCTGCAGCCTGAATCACCATCCCGCGGGCCTGAAGCTGCTCGTTACAAAGCGCCTCTTCCGGCGACAAAATCGGGCTGACACAGCAGTCGACCGCCAGAAACTGCTCGGCCCAGGCGTCACGGGTCCGCGTAGCGAACAGCTCGCCCATCTCGGCGCGCAAGTCGGGATCCCATTGGCGAGCCACCCATTCGGGTCGCGCCAATACCTTGCAGCAGGTCTGCCAGAATTTGCCTTCCAGCGCGCCCACCGCCATGTAACGCCCATCGGCACAGCGATAGGTGGCATAACAGGGCAAACCACCCGAGAGCAGATCGCCGCCGCGCGGCGCGGACCGCCCGGCATCCTGTAGCCTCAGCATGGAAAAATAGGTGTGCGCCAGGACGCTATCGGTCATCGATACATCCACATGGTGCCCTAGCCCACTTCGCTGGGCATCGAACACGGCGGCAAGTATCCCCATGATGGCGGTCATGGCACCACCCAGCAGGTCGGCAATCTGAAAATTGGGAATGGCGGGTTGTCCACCGTTGACGCCGATCTGGTCGAGCACGCCGGCATAGCCAAGGTAGTTGATGTCGTGCCCGGCGAGTTCCCGATACGGCCCATCCTGACCATAGCCGCTGATCGAACAGGAGACGATGCGCGGGTTGACCGCCAGCAGATCCGCATGGCCAATCCCCAGCTTGTCGACCACCCCGGGGCGGAAACTTTCAATCACCACATCCGCATCACGGGCCAGCTTCAGAAAGACTTCAACGCCTTCAGGCCGTTTGAGGTCGAGCACCAAGCCCTGCTTGTTGCGATTGATCATGCGGAAATAGGCGCTGTCCCCGCCTTGGCCAGTGCCGAGGGTACGCGCGTAATCCCCGAGTTGGGGATCCTCGATCTTGATCACTTCGGCGCCCAGATCCGCCAGGTGCAAGGTGGCCACCGGCCCGGGTAAAAGCCGGGTCAGATCCAGAATGCGCAAGCCCGCCAGCGGCGCTCCCTGACTCATGCCGGACACATCCCCAGCAAATCGGCTTCCAGTTCGATTTCCATGCCCTTCTCCAGCTTTTGATCGAGGAACATGCCGCGATACAGGCGTCCGGCGTTTTCCGCCTTGCGCTCATACGGCGTTTCCCATTCATTGACCCGCAGCCTCACCACGCCAATCTGCACATCGTGCTCCAGCTTGGCCGAGGAGACGCAGGGATTGGCCCGCACATAGCGCACGAATTCCTCGCGGGTGTACTGCGCCATCTGTTTTCCCGGAACGTCGGGGCAAACTTTCAAATGTCGCGTCTGTACCCCCGCGCCTACCACTTCGCCCCTCAGGTAAAACACCGGTTCCGTCGCAATCCAGCCGGCGCCACCTTCCTCATAGGCCACGCAAGTCCCGGCCCGCAAGACTTCCGGATGCTTGAACAGCAGGCTGGCAGAGGGACGCAGCACCGGTTCGGCCGCCAAGACCGAACCGGCTGCTAGCAAGACACAGAAAAACAGGGGGCGCATGGACAGGCTCCGAATCAATAGACCCGGCTATCTTCAATCACCTTTCCATCATTGGGCAAGCTTCCCGGTGTGACAAAGCGGACTTCGCCCCGCAGTTTGGTCACATCGCGCAAGGCGTCCACCAGCGTCGCGGCCAGGCTGGCGTCCTGCTCGGCTCCCTCGCAATGCAGGGCCATGCGATCCTGCCCATCCGGGTTATCCACCACCAGCCGCATGCGATCGATGCCGGGGTAGCGTTTCGCCAATTCGGCGACCTGTTCCGGGTGCACAAACATGCCCTTGATCTTGGTGGTTTGATCCGCACGCCCCAGCCAGCCGCGCAGGCGGATATTGGTTCGCCCGCAGGGGGATTCCCCTGGCAGGATGGCCGAGAGATCACCCGTCGCAAAACGGATCAGCGGGTAGTCCGGGCAAAAGCTGGTCACCACCACCTCACCCACTTCGCCCTCCGGAACCGGATCGCCCGTCCCGGGCCGCACGATTTCGACCAGCAGGTCTTCCTCGACCACCAACCCCGCCTCGGCGTCAGTCTCGTAGGCAATCGCCCCGAGATCGGCGGTGGCATAGCATTGGCGAACCACGATCCCCCGCGCCCGCAACCAGTCACGGGTCACGCCCGGCAGGGCCTCGCCGGAGACCAGGGCTTTTTTCAGCGAGGAGATGTCGGCGCCGAGTTCCTCGGCCTTCTCCACAATAATGCGCAAAAACGACGGTGTACCGACGTAACCATCCGGCCGCAGATCCACCATGGCCTGCACCTGCTGTTCAGTCTGCCCCACACCACCGGGAAACACGGCACAGCCGAGCTTGCGGGCGCCCCCTTCCATCAGATACGCCCCCGGCGTGAAGTGGTAGGAGAAGCAGTTGTGAATCAGCTCGCCTTCACGAAAACCGGCTGCGTAGAGCACCCGCGCCAGACGCCAGGTATCGGTCGACTCGCCCTGGAGCTCATAAATCGGCCCGGGCGAGGCAAAGACGCGCCGCGCCCGCGATTTGTCCAAGGCATTGAGACCACCGAAGGGCGGCGTTGCCTTTTGCAAGGCGATCAGGTCGCGCTTGCGCGTCAGCGGCAGGGCAGCCAGTGCGGCCCGGCTCGTGCAGGCTGCGGCATCGACGCCGGCCAGCGTCTGTGCATAGTAGGGGGCCGCCGCTTTGGCATGCGCGACCTGACCGGCCAGCGCAGCCATCAGCGCAGCTTCCCGCGTTGCAGGCGAACGGGTTTCGAGGGTGTCGTAATAACTCATGACAGCCACCGCTTGCGCCGACGATAGTGCTTCACGTCACGGAAGGACTTGCGACCGGCCGAGGAGAGTCCGAGATAAAACTCTTTCACATCCTCATTGGTGCGCAGATCCTCGGCTTCGCCTTCCATCACCACCCGGCCGTTTTCGAGGATGTAGCCAAAGTCGGCATACTTGAGCGCCACCATGGTGTTCTGTTCCGCCAGCAGGAAACTCACCTGTTCGCGGCTGTTGAGATCCTTCACGATCTCGAAGATTTCTTCGACGATCTGCGGCGCCAGACCCATCGAGGGTTCATCCAGCAGCACCATTTCCGGATTGGCCATCAACGCGCGACCGATCGCGCACATCTGTTGTTCGCCCCCGGAGGTATACCCCGCCTGCGAGGTGCGCCGGGTCTTGAGCCGGGGAAAATAGTGATACACCTTTTCCAGACTGTCCTTCAGCCCGCTGCGCGAAATGCTGCGCGTGTACGCGCCGGTCAGCAGGTTTTCTTCAATGGTCAGATGGCCGAAGCAGTGCCGGCCCTCCATGACCTGGATGACGCCGCGCTTGACCAGTTCATTGGGGGTCAACTGATCAATGCGTTCGCCCTTGTATTCCACCGATCCCTTGGTGACATCCCCCCGTTCGGCACGGAGGAGGTTGGAGATGGCTTTCAGCGTCGTGGATTTTCCGGCGCCATTGGCCCCCAGCAGGGCCACGATTTTCCCTTTGGGGACGGCCAGCGACACCCCTTTGAGCACCAGAATCACGTGGTCGTAAATGACCTCGATGTTATTGATGCTGAGATAGCTGTCGACCGCAGCAGCTTGTGTAGTCATGTTTTTTCCTGAAGCGTGGCATCTCTGAAAAGGCGGGAGGCAAGCCCCCCGCCACTTTCCGTACAGCGCCTTACTTTTCCTTGCTGCAATCGCGCGGCGTGATGCCCTTTTCCTTGGCGTACTGCTTGGCAGACGCCTGGAAGAGCGGGTGGATCAGGGCCTTGTTGCCTTCAATCCAGCCGGTGACCGGCACCCACTTGGCGCCATCCCATTGCTGAATCTTCACCTTGCCTGAACCTTCGTGGTTGCTGCACGAGGTCTTGATTTCCGGCAGCAGGTCGGTCGCGCCCAGGGCCTTGATGCGGGCTTCGGTCATGTCCAGATGCTCCAGACCCCAGGCCACCTGGGTGCCGTTCATCGGCTTGCCCTTGCCGAACTTTTCCTGCGCCTTGCGGATGGCTTCCACCGACACCACCGCCGCGGACACGCCACGGTTGTAAAGGATGGTGCCGATCTTGTCCTTGTCCTGCAGATTGCCCTTGCCTGCGCCGTACACGACCTTTTCGATATCGGCGATGACCGGCACTTTCTTGCCGGAGACATTCCAGGTCGCGGCCATGTAACCCTTGGCGGCATCGCCAGCCGGGATCACGTCTTCTTCGGAACCGGTCCACCAGGAACCGATCATCTTGTCACGCGGGAAGCCGACCTTCTGGGCGGCCTTGAGCGCGGTCTGGTTCATCACGCCCCAGCCCCAGAAGACGACGAAGTCCGGCTTTTCCTGGCGGATTTTCAGCCACTGCGCGCCCTGCTCGTTACCCGGGTGAGCCACGGGGATCAGCACCAGATTGAACTTGTTCAGCGAAGCCTCGGCCTGCAGCGCCACGATGGCTTCCTTGCCATAGGCGGAATCGTGATACAGATAGACGATCTTCTTGCCTTCCAGGCTGCCAGCGTTCTTGTCCCTCAGGAACTTGATGATGGCGGAAGCCTGCATCTGGTAGGTGGTGACCAGCGGGAAGGCGTAGGGGAAGACCGAACCGTCCACGGCATCGGTACGGCCATAGCCCATCATGGTCAGCGGCAATTTGTCCTGCGCGGACTTGTCGACCAGCGCATAGGAGATGCCTGTGGACATCACGTGGATCGGGCCGGCGGAATCGGCGGCCTTGCCCTTCAGGCGCTCATAGCACTCGATGCCCTTGGCGGTGTTGTATTCGGTTTCGCACTCTTCGTACGCCATCTGGACGCCATTGACGCCCTTTTCCTTCATGTTGACGTAATTCAGATAGTCGATGAAGCCACCGTAGAAGGACTGGCCGTTGGCGCCATACGGGCCGACACGGAAGCTGGGAATCGGGAAAAACTGCTCTGCCGAGACAGCGGCCTGCGACAGCATGGCCAGAGAAACCGCAGCAGCGGCAACAGCGGGTTTGAAGGTTTTCATCATCGTATTTGTCTCCTCTAGTTATTGAAGAGCGACGCGAACGCCGCTCCGGAACTCCGGCCTGTCCCTAGTGAGGGAAGGGCCACAGGCGCAGCTTCTCCTTGGCGATTTGCCACAGACGGGCCAACCCGTGCGGCTCGACGATCAGGAAGAACATGATCAATGCCCCGAACATCAGAATCTGGATGTGCGACACGGTGGCATTGGAAAACGGCAGACCAAACAGCTCGGCCACGGCCGGCAGGCTGTAGTCGAGGAAAATCGGCAGCAGCAGGATGAAGGCTGCGCCCAGGAAGCAGCCCAGAATGGAGCCCACCCCGCCAATAATGATCATGAACAGAATCTTGAAGGACATATCCAGCGAGAATCCGTCCGGCTCAACCGAGCCCAGATAGCAGAAGGCGTACAGCGCCCCGGCCACGCCGCAGTAAAAGGAACTGACGGCAAAGGCCAGCAGCTTGGTCGGCATCAGCTTGATCCCGATCACCGACGCCGCCACGTCCATGTCACGCACGGCCATCCAGGCACGGCCCGTAGACGAACGCACCAGATTCTTGGCCGCCAGCGCCATCACGCTGACGATGGCCAGCACCAGCAGGTACTTGGAGACCGGCGTATCGAAATTGAAGCCCAGAATCACCACATCCTGCGCGGAGATCACGCCCGACGAGGAATGGTTGGACAGCCATGGGAACTTGGTCAGGCACCAGACGATGAAGAACTGGGCCGCCAGCGTGGCCACCGCCAGATAAAAGCCCTTGATGCGCAGGGATGGCAGGCCGAACAGGATACCCACGCCTGCTGCGGTCAACCCGGCGCAGATGAAGGAAACCAGAATCGGGATGCCTTCCACCCGCAACTGGAAATTGTAGGCGGCGTAAGCCCCCACGGCCATGAAGGCCGCCGTGCCCAGCGACAACTGGCCGGCGTAACCGGTCAGGATGTTCAGGCCCAGCGCCGCCAGCGCAAAGATGAGGAAGGGAATCAGGATGGCCGAGAACCAGTATTCGCTGGCAAACAGCGGCACACCGAAAAAGGCCACGGCCAGCAGCATGAGGCCAATGCGGTCCTGACGGATGGGGAAGAGCTGCTGGTCGGCAGCATAGGTGGTCTTGAATTGACCGGCTTCGCGGTAAAGCATGCCTTATTTCCTTTCTTCTACGGTCGACCGATCAGACGCGATCAATATGCTTTTCGCCGAACAGGCCTTCAGGCCGGACGAGCAGGAATAGCAGGGCGAGAACATAGGGGAACCAGCCTTCGATCCCACCGAAGTTGCCGCCAAACATCCCCTCCATCACGGGCGGAATGTAAATTTCCGCCAGCTTTTCCGAGGCCCCGATGATCAAACCACCCACGATCGCGCCCGGCACCGAGGTAAAGCCGCCAAGAATCAGTACTGGCAGCGCCTTGAGTGCCGTGAAAGTGAGCGCAAACTGCACACCGTTGCGGGCACCCCACATCATGCCGGCGACCAGGGCCACGAAACCGGCCACGCCCCAGACAATCGCCCAGATGTTTTGCAGCGGAATCCCGATCGACAGCGCAGCTTGGTGGTCATCAGCCACGGCGCGCAGCGCCCGGCCAACACGGGTGAATTGGAAGAACAGCGCCAGCGTTGCCACCAGCACGGCCCCCACGCCCGCCGCCACCAGATCGAACTTGGAAATCACCATGTTCCAGTTGTCGAGAATCCAGGGAATCGGCTCATCGACAATCCCCAGATCCAGCGCCCGCGGTTCGGAACCGAAAATCATCGGTGCCAGGCCTTCAATGAAGAAAGCCAGACCGATGGTCGCCATGAACAGAGCGATGGGCGGCTGATTGACCAGCTTGCGCAGCACGAACTTTTCAGTCGCAATGCCAAAGGCGGTCATGATGGAAAATGCCAGCACCACGGCCAGCCACAGCGGCGCCCCCCATTCCATGATGCCAACCACGGACAGCGCCGCGAGATAGACCATGGCGCCCTGGGCAAAATTGAACACGCCCGAGGCCTTGTAGATCATGACGAAGCCGAGGGCGACCAGCGCATACATCACGCCAGACAAGAGGCCACCAACCAGTACTTCCAGAAAGAAATTCATCGCTGCCCCTCCTTAGTGCCCGGCGCCCAGATAGGCGCGGATCACTTCTTCGTTGTTCTTGACCTCATCCGGCACGCCATCGCCGATCTTCTTGCCGTAGTCGAGGACGACGACGCGGTCGGAGATGTCCATCACCACGCCCATGTCGTGCTCGATCAGCACGATGGTGGTCCCGAACTGGTCATTCACGTCGAGAATGAAGCGGCACATGTCCTGCTTTTCCTCAACGTTCATCCCGGCCATCGGCTCATCCAGCAGCAGCATGGACGGCTCGGCGGCCAGCGCCCGCCCGAGTTCGACACGCTTTTGCAGACCGTAAGGCAGTCGACCGACGGGCGTTTTGCGGATGTGCTGGATTTCGAGGAAGTCGATCACCTCTTCCACCTTCCTGCGGTGTTCGAGTTCTTCCTTGCGGGCCCGACCGAACCACAGCGCATGTTCGATGAAATTGGCTTTCATCTTGGTCATGCGCCCGGTCATGATGTTGTCGAGCACGCTCATGCCCTTGAACAAGGCAATGTTCTGGAAGGTACGCGCAATGTTCTGCTGGGCCGCCATGTGCGGCTCCATCTTCTTGCGCTCCTTGCCATGCCAGAAAATCTTGCCTTCCTGCGGGTGGTACACCCCGTTGATCACGTTCAGCATGGAGCTCTTGCCCGCACCGTTGGGACCGATGATGGCGCGGATTTCATGCTCGCAGACGTTGAAGGAAATGTCGGTCAGCGCCTTGACGCCACCGAAGCGCAGGGAAATGTTTTGCAGGTCGAGGATGACGTCGCCTATTTTCTTGCTCATCTCAGGCGGCCTTTCTGACAATGGGGAAGGTCTTGCAATCGCGGATCACCAAGTCAGCGGACACCTTGCCGCGCCGGCCATCCTCGAACTTCACTTCCGTTTCGATGAACTGCGATGTCTTGCCGTCGTACAGCGCATCGATCAGCACCTTGTATTTTTCCGAGACGAAATTACGGCGCACCTTGCGCGTGCGGGTCAGCTCATCGTCATCCGGGTCGAGTTCCTTGTGCAGGATCAGGAAGCGATGCACCTGCGAATCGGCCACCATGGTGTCGTGGACCAACAAGGCATTCACTTCTTCCATGCAGGACTGGATCAGGTCATAAACTTCGGTCTTGCCCGCCAGATCGGTATAGCCCGCATAGGAAATTCCGCGCCGCTCGGCCCAGTTGCCCACGGCCCCCATATCGATATTGATGAAGGCAGTCACCATGTCGCGATTGGCGCCGAAACAGACGGCCTCCTTCACGTACTGGAAGAACTTGAGCTTGTTTTCGATGTAGTTGGGCGCGAACATTGCACCGTTGGACAGCTTGCCCACATCCTTGGCCCGGTCGATGATCTTCAGATGCCCTTCGTCGTCCAGGAAGCCGGCATCGCCGGTCAGGAACCAGCCCTCGGCATCGCAGGCCTCGGCGGTGGCGTCCGGACGCTGGTAATACTCCTTGAGCAACATCGGCCCCTTGACCAGCACCTCGCCATTGTCAGCAATCTTGATTTGCACGCCGGGCGCCGGTTGACCGACGGAATCGAATTTGATCGCCCCATCCGGCTGCAGGCAGACATAGGCGCAGGTTTCGGTCTGGCCGTAGAACTGCTTGAGATTGATGCCGATCGAACGATAAAACTTGAACAGCTCCGGCCCGATCGCCGCGCCAGCGGTGTAGGCCACGCGCACCCGGCTCAGCCCCAGCACATTGCGCAGCGGACCATAGACAAACAGATTGCCCAGCGCATATTGCAGACGGTCACCGGTCGACACCGGTTTGCCATCCAGAATGTCGGCGCCACAGCGCTTGGCGACCTCCATGAAGTGATTGAACATCTTCTGCTTGAGCGCCCCCGCGTCTTCCATGCGGATCATCACCGAGGTCAGCAGGCTTTCAAAGACGCGCGGCGGCGCAAAGTAATAGGTCGGCCCGATCTCGCGCAGGTCGGTCATCACGGTATCGCCGGATTCCGGGCAGTTGATCGTGAAGCCCGCCACCATGGCTTGCGCAAAGGAAAACAGGTGATCGCCCACCCAGGCCATCGGCAGATAGGAAAGGATGTCGCCATCGGCGGTCATCCGATCCACCTCGATCCCGCCACGGGCCGCCGCGATAAAGGCCGCATGCGTCTGGCACACGCCCTTGGGCTTGCCGGTCGTGCCCGAGGTGTAGAGCATCACCGAGGTATCGTCGAAATGCCCCTGCTCGATTTCGGCATTCAGAAAATCCGGGTGGTTGCGGTCGTGAATCCGCCCCATCTCCATCAATTCGTGGATGTCGTGCAGGAAAGGCTGGTTGTAGTGACGCATGCCGCGCGGATCGTCGTAGATCACGTGCGCCAGGGTCGTCACCTGATCGCGCACCTCCAGCATCTTGTCGACCTGCTCCTGATCCTCGACCACCACGAAGCGGATGCCGGCATCCTGCAGGACAAAGAGCATTTCAGCGGCCACCGCATCCTGATACAGCGGCACCGGCACCCCGCCCAAGCACTGGGCGGCGGTCATCATCATGTAGAGATGCGGCCGGTTATCACCAATGATGGCGAGATTGTCACCCCGCTTGAAACCGAGCGAGGCCAGACCGCAAGCCAGGGCGCGCACACGTTCCGCGACATCGCTCCAGGTCCAGGTCTGCCAGATACCGAGATATTTTTCGCGCATCGCCGGCGCATTCGGCCGGGTACTCGCGTGATGCAACAACAGGCGCGGAAAGGTGTGCAACCCATCCAGCGCGGCGTGTTTCGCCTGCGTGGGCATATCTTTGTCTCCTCCGCCGCGACTCATCGTTCGCGGTCTAACGTTCGTTTGAATCATTGTGGGGACCGCTGGCTTACGTGAAGCTTGCAGCCCGCCAAAGAACTCAAGGTGTGACGCAGTCTAAGGGCAGCCCGCCCCCTTGAATGTCATCCCGGGGACAATGTGCGAAGTTTTTTCAAATCCCGTTTTTGCCTGAATGCGTCGGTCGACCGTGAACAGGGCGGCATATAATCGACGTTCGGCAGACCACCGGAAAAGACCAATGAAAAACGCTGAGGAACTGCTGCGCAACTCGCCCTGGGGCCCCGCACTGACCGCCGAGGAGATGGCCAGGGCGATCGCCGGCACCACGGAACGCAGCTTTGCCGCGGGCGCCTTCATCTGCATGAAGGGCGAACCCGTGACGCACTGGATGGGCATCATCGACGGACTGGGCAAAATGGCCAGCCACTGGACCACGGGCAAAACCACCTCGCTCACCGGCATTAGCAGCGGCGGCTGGTTCGGCGAAGGCTCCCTGCTGAAAGAAGAAGCCCGCCGCTATGACGTGATGGCCATCCGCGAAACCCGCGTCGCCTTCATGAATCGCGCCACCTTCCTGTGGCTGCTGGATCACAGCATCCCCTTCAACCGGCACATGATCTCGCAACTGAACGAACGCCTCGGCCAGTTCATCGGGATGATGGAAAACGAGCGCCTGCTCGACATCGACGCCCGCATCGCCCGCGTGCTCGCCGCCCTGTTCAACCCCGTGCTCTACCCCGGCACCAACCGCCTGCTGCAAATCTCGCAGGAAGAACTCGGCTATCTCGCCGGCGTCTCCCGCCAGCGCGCCAACCAGGGCCTGAAGGTGCTGGAAGACAACGGGCTGGTACGCAGTGAATACGGCGGCATCAACGTGATTGATCTCGACGGTCTACGCAGTTACGGCGGGTAAAACCGCTGCCCGAGAATATCGATATACGACAGCAGTCGGCCCAGACTGTGTAAAAACGTGAACGAAATTCGCCCGAAGCGATCAATGCGATAGGCATTGGCGTTGAGGCGACGGAGATGAAGCGTTTTATCCAGG
>JAKLLI010000411.1 GCA_023150195.1 Azonexus sp. | reverse complement strand
CCTGCCCCTTCACCAGCCGGATACAGGCCGCGGGTATTCAAGCTTTGGAAATCATCACCGCGCTTGATGCGGATGGGCGATGAGGTCCGGGTTTCCACGCCCGTGAGCACGGCATCGGCCAGCGCGAATCCCTGAATCTGTTTGTCGAAGGCGGGAATGGCTTCGCGCAGGGCCTCAATGACATAGTCCGGTGCGCAGCTCGCCAAATCGGTCATCTTGACCCCGGGTTGGTAGGACGGCTGCACCGTGCCGAGCGCGGTCGACGGGCGTCCGGCGAGAAAATCGCCTACCCGTTGCGCGGGGGCACAGTAATCGCTGCCGCCGGCCACGAAAGCCAGCGATTCCCAGTGGCGCTGAAAGTCGATACCGGCCAGCGGGTTGCGGCGAACGTCCTCAGGAAAATCCTCGGGATCGACATTGACCACCAGCGCGGCATTGGCATTGCGTTCGGCACGCGAATACTGACTCATGCCGTTGGTAACGACTCGCCCGGGTTCCGAGGTGGCGGCCACGACCTGACCACCGGGGCACATGCAGAAGCTGTAGGCCGCCCGTCCGTTCTTGCAATGGTGAACCAGCTTGTAGTCGGCGGCACCCAGCAGCTCGTTGCCGGCATTGGGGCCGAAACGGGCGCGGTCGATCAGGGTTTGCGGGTGTTCGACCCGGAAACCGATGGCAAACGGCTTGGCTTCGATATACACGCCGGCTTCGTGCAGCATGTGAAAGGTGTCGCGGGCGCTGTGGCCGATGGCGAGTACGACATGGCGGGTGGCGATCCGCTCGCCGCCCGCGAGTTCAACGCCCTGCACCTGATGGTGATCAATGAGGATGCGGTCGACCTTGCTGCCAAAGCGAATTTCACCGCCCAGCGAGGTGATGGTGGCGCGCATGTTCTCGACCATCTTGACCAAGCGGAAGGTGCCGATGTGCGGCTTGCTGACGAAGAGAATTTCCTCGGGGGCGCCAGCCAGGACGAATTCTTCCATCACCTTGCGGCCAAGAAATTGCGGATCCTTGATCTGGCTGTACAACTTGCCGTCGGAGAAGGTGCCGGCGCCGCCTTCGCCGAACTGGACGTTGGATTCCGGGTTCAGCGTGTTTTTGCGCCACAGGCCCCAAGTGTCCCGGGTGCGTTCGCGCACGGCCTTGCCGCGTTCGAGAATGATGGGGCGAAAGCCCATTTGCGCAAGCAGCAGGCCAGCCATCAGCCCGCAGGGACCCGTGCCGATCACCACGGGGCGCTCGCTGAGTCCCGCGGGCGCCTGCGCAACCGGCTTGTACGCCATGTCGGGCGAGGGGACGATCTTGTTATCGTCGGCATGCCGGGCAAGAAATTCAGCTTCGTTGCGCAGCTGAAAATCGATCTGGTAAATCAGGACGATGGCGGATTTTTTGCGGGCATCGTGGCTACGTTTGAAGATCGTGAAGCCGATCAGTTCGTCCGGCGCAATGCCAAGGCGGGCGCACAAGGCGGGTGCCAAAGCCTCGGGCGCATGGTTCAGCGGTAGCTTGAGTTCGGTCAGGCGGAGCATGTCAGCGTTTCTTGAACGTTTGGTGGCAATCGTGGCAAGTGTCGTGCACACGCTGGTAGGGACCTTCCACGGCGGCTTTTTTTCCTTCGCGCGCCGCGACAGCCAGTTCGTCGGTGGCCTGCAGGAAGGCCTGATGCAATTGCTCGAATTTTTCTGTCTGCACCCACACCTCGGGGGTGGCTTTGGTCGGCGGGTAATTGGTGTCGGCACC
>JAKLLI010000023.1 GCA_023150195.1 Azonexus sp. | reverse complement strand
GAAACCTGTACATCTTCCCTGACATCATCAACCGAGAAACTTCATGCTTAACAAGACAAACCACACCGCACCGACTACGGGGACCAGCACAAGTCATCAAGATATCTTTAACGCGAACCTCAATGTTTTGCCTTGGCTGTAGGTGAATTGGCAAACGCTTATTGTGCTCGGTCAGAAATACCCCGTCTTGAATCGCGGTGGTTTTCAAAACCCCCCAATCACCACTTTTTGCCGGCTCGCTATCGCATTGAGGGCTCCACCCCTGCTGCAAGCACTTCCCGTTATCCAACGGCACAAGCAGTTGCTCGATTTCAGCAATAGTCCACGTCTCAGGCAACTGACCCATCACGCCACCAAGGCCTCATTCAGCTCGTCCAGCAACGGATCCATGCCCTCGCCGAACAGTTGCCACATCTTCCCCAGCCCGCCCTGGGCGTCGAAGGGGCTGTAGTCGAGGTCGTTGCGGTCGACGTGGCAGGAGTGGGCAATGTGGTCGCGGAGCATGCGTAGCCAGTTCATTTGTTCTTCGTTGAATTTGACGGCGCCGCCGGCGTGGTGCTGCATGATCCAGGTCTGGAAGTTCTTGCGCACGGTGGCCCTCTTCTTCTCGCTTGGCTTCGATGACGCCGACCGCCTGTTTGTCGATAAACAGGACATAGTCGGCCGGGCCGACGTCGGTGTGCCATTCGCGCACAGCGACCCCGATGGCGGCGGCAAAATTGACCTTGTTCCTGGCCTGCACCACCCAGCCAGCACCACGCAGTTGCGCATCAATGCGGTCGCGGGCCTGTTGTTCGGGGTTCTGGTTTTCGCTCATGCCGCGCAGGAAATCATCGTGATGGAATATCGCCCGATGATAACGGATTACACGGGACTTATCCGGCGAGGGAAGTCGCCCCCAAGGCCATGCCGAGCCCCTGTTTTTGCAGGGAAAACTTGGCTTTCGCGGCGTCGACCGCTAAACTGCGCGCTCTGCCGAGGAGCGTTGCGACCCTTTCACTGATCAGGGGCCAGGCTCGGCAATGTTCAACGGCGCTCGCAAACTCTGTCTTTTTGCCGGTTTGCGACGCCGTTTGTCTTTTGCGGGGTTCCCGGCACACATTGGCCACCAGCCGTATTGCCGAGGTAATCATGATTCAGCCTGACCGCACCGCCGAACTTTCCGCCCTGCTCGCCCAACGCCTGCTCGTCCTCGACGGTGCGATGGGCACGATGATCCAGCGGCACGGATTGCAGGAAGCCGATTATCGCGGCGAGCGCTTCGCCGATCATCCGCACGATCTCAAGGGCAATAACGACCTGTTGCTGCTCACCCAGCCCGCCATCATCAGCGGCATCCACCGCGAATACCTGGCAGCCGGTGCGGATATTCTCGAAACCTGTACCTTCAATGCCACCTCGGTGTCGCAAGCGGATTACAACCTGACCGAACTGGTCTATGAGCTGAATTTCGAGGGCGCCCGTCTGGCCCGCCAGCTGTGCGACGAATTCACCGCCGCCAATCCGGCCAAGCCGCGCTTCGTGGCTGGCGTGCTTGGCCCGACCAGCCGCACCGCGTCCATCTCGCCGGATGTGAATGACCCCGGCTACCGCAACGTCACGTTCGATGAACTGGTGGCGAATTACATCGAGGCGATCACCGGGCTGGTCGAGGGCGGCGCCGACATCCTGCTGGTGGAAACGGTGTTCGACACGCTCAACGCCAAGGCCGCGCTGTTTGCCATTGAAGCCTTCTTCGATCGCACCGGTCGACGCTGGCCGGTGATGATTTCCGGCACGATCACCGATGCCTCCGGCCGCACGCTCTCGGGCCAGACCGCCGAAGCCTTCTGGAATTCGCTGCGCCACGTGCAGCCGCTGTCCTTCGGCCTGAATTGCGCGCTCGGCGCCAAGGAACTGCGCCAGTACGTGGAAGAGTTGTCGCGCGTTTGCGATTGCTACGTGTCCGCGCACCCGAACGCCGGCCTGCCGAATGCCTTTGGCGGCTACGACGAAACCGCCGACATGCTGGCCGATGAAATTGAAAGTTGGGCCAAGGCCGGCATCGTGAACATCGTTGGCGGCTGCTGCGGTACCTCGCCCGAGCATATCGCCGCCATTGCCGCGCGCGTGGCTGCGGTCAACCCGCGCCAGCCGGCAAAAACCGAACCGGCGTTGCGCCTCTCGGGGCTGGAACCGTTCAACGTCACGCCCGGTTCGCTGTATGTGAACGTTGGCGAACGGACCAACGTGACCGGCTCCAAAGCCTTCGCCCGGATGATTCTCGAGGGCCGTTTCGACGATGCGCTGGCCGTCGCCCGCCAGCAGGTGGAAAACGGCGCGCAGGTGATCGACATCAATATGGACGAGGCGATGCTCGATTCCATCGCCGCGATGGACAAGTTCCTGAAGCTGATCGCGTCGGAACCGGACATTTCGCGCGCGCCGATCATGATCGACTCCTCGAAGTGGGAAGTGATTGAGGCCGGCCTCAAGTGCATCCAGGGCAAGGGCATCGTCAATTCGATCTCGATGAAGGAAGGCGAAGCCAAGTTCCTCGAACAGGCGAAACTCGCCCGCCGCTACGGCGCTGCCGTCATCGTGATGGCCTTCGACGAACAGGGACAGGCAGATACCTACGAACGCAAGATCGAAATCTGCGGCAAAGCCTATGCCCTGCTCACCGGCATCGGTTTTCCCGCCGAAGACATCATCTTCGACCCGAATATTTTCGCCATCGCCACCGGCATTCCCGAGCACGACAACTACGCCGTCGATTTCATTCAGGCGGTGCGCTGGATCAAGCAGAACCTGCCGCACGCCCACATTTCCGGCGGGGTTTCCAATGTGTCGTTCAGCTTCCGTGGCAACGACCCGGTGCGTGAGGCCATCCACACCGTTTTCCTCTATCACGCCATTAAAAACGGCATGACCATGGGCATCGTCAATGCCGGCATGCTCGGCGTCTACGACGACCTTGAGCCGAATTTGCGCGCCAGGGTGGAAGACGTGGTGCTGAACAAACACGCGGGCGCCGGCGAGGCGCTGGTCGATTTCGCGCAGACGGTGAAGGAAGGCAAGGCCAAGGATGCAGGGCCGGATCTGAGCTGGCGCGAACAGCCGGTCGAGAAACGTCTGGAACACGCGCTGATCAAGGGCATCACCGATTTCGTCGTGGCCGATACCGAGGAAGTGCGCGCCAGGCTGGAAAGCGAAGGCAAGCCGCCACTGGCCGTCATCGAAGGCCCGCTGATGAACGGCATGAACGTGGTCGGCGACCTCTTCGGCGCCGGCAAGATGTTCCTGCCGCAGGTGGTCAAATCCGCCCGCGTCATGAAGCAGGCGGTCGCCCATCTGCTGCCCTACATCGAGGCGGAAAAGAGCCGTACCGGCCTCGGCAGCAAGGGCAAGATCCTGATGGCCACGGTCAAGGGCGATGTGCACGACATCGGCAAGAACATCGTCGGCGTGGTGCTCGGCTGTAACGGCTACGACGTGGTCGACCTTGGCGTCATGGTGTCTTGCGACAACATCCTCAAGGCCGCGCTGGAACACAAGGTGGACATCATCGGCCTGTCCGGCCTGATCACGCCGTCGCTGGAAGAGATGGCCCACGTCGCCAGCGAGATGAAGCGCCGTGGCATGACCCAGCCGCTGTTGATCGGCGGCGCCACCACCAGCCGCGCCCATACCGCGATCAAGATCGCGCCCAATACCGATGGTGTCGTGGTCTATGTGCCGGATGCTTCGCGTGCCGTGGGAGTCGCCACCAAGCTGCTGTCGATCGATCAGCGTGCCGGCTATCACGCCGAAATCGCCGCTGAATACGCTGCGGTCCGCACCGAACACGCTGGCCGCAAGGGGGCCACGCTGGTGTCGCTGGCCGAGGCCCGCACCAACCGTTTCACGTGGAACGGCGACGTCACGCCGGTCAAACCCGCGCAACTCGGTCGCCAGACGCTGGACATCCCGCTCGCCGACCTTGTCCCCTACATCGACTGGTCGCCCTTCTTCCAGAGCTGGGATCTGGCGGGGCGTTACCCGGCCATCCTGCAAAACGAAACGGTGGGCGAAACCGCCCGCCAGTTGTTTGCTGACGCGCAGGCCATGCTGGCCAAAATCGTCGCGGAAAACTGGTTGACCGCAAAAGCCGTGTTCGGCCTCTACCCGGCGCGCGGCGAAAACGAGGACATCGTGCTGTACACCGACGAATCCCGTTCTCAAGAAGCTACCCGCTGGGTCGGACTGCGCCAGCAGATCAAGCAACCCGCCGGGCGCTTCAACACCGCGCTGGCCGACTTCGTGGGCGAACAGGATTACGCGGGGGCGTTTGCTGTCACCGCCGGCCTGGGCATCGCCGAACGCGTTGCCGCCTTCGAAGCTGCCCACGACGACTACTCGGCGATCATGCTCAAGTCGTTGGCTGACCGACTGGCAGAAGCCGCTGCCGAATGGCTGCACATGAAGGTGCGCACCGAATATTGGGGCTACGCCCAGAACGAAACGCTGGACAACGAGGCGCTGATCGCCGAGCAATATCGCGGCATCCGCCCGGCGCCGGGGTATCCGGCCTGCCCGGACCACACCGCCAAGCGCGACTTGTTCGCCCTGCTCGACGCCCCGGCCATCGGCATGGGTCTGACCGAAGCCTGTGCAATGACGCCGGCGGCCGCCGTCTCCGGCTTCTACATCGGGCACCCGGAAGCCCGATACTTCGCCATCCCCAAGATCGGTCGCGATCAGCTGGAAGCCTGGGCGCAGCGCAAGGGCATGGCGCTCAAGGACGCTGAATACTGGCTGGCACCCCTGCTTTGATATCCACGCCGGGGGCAAACAAGTCCCCGGAAAATCTTGCGGTCAACGGCCCGACTGGGCCATTTTCTCCAAGCCGTTCACCACGCCGAGACTCGCCTTTTCCATGCGCGCAATGGCCTGCACGGCGGCCCGGACCTGACCGGCCCGGAACAAGGTCAACGCATCCTTGCCGCTGGCGTGCACCTCCTTGTGCGGCGGCTCGATCTCGCGATAGCCGGGCAGGCCGGCATACAGCCGCCGCCCTTCGCCTTCGTAATACCACTTGCCGAGGCGGCAGCCCGTATGGTGGGCGATCTCGTCCGCGGTCTTCTCGGACAAGCCGAAAAACACCTTGTAAATCTCGAACTTGAAAATCAGGTGATCCAGCTTGGCCAGTTCGATGAAGGTTCGCAGCGCCGAGGTGCTGATCGTCTGTTCCATGTGCTGGGTCAGATCCAGCGCCTTGCCCATGTCGCCGGCCATTTGCTGACCATTTTCGCTGAACGCCAGCGATTGCCGGGACAAGGCATCCATCCGCTCCTTGACCAGATTCGATTCACTCTGGATGGAACGCACGATGGGGGAAATTTCCTTGGTTGCCCCCTCGGTTTTGGCCGACAGCGCCTGAACCTCCTTGGCCACGACGGCGAAGCCCCGACCCTGATCGCCGGCACGTGCGGCCTCCACGGCGGCGTTCATGGAGAGCAGATGCGTCTGGGCGGCAATCTGCTGAATCAGCTCGACAATCTGGGTAATTTTCCGGCTCTGGGCGTACAAGGCATCCACGCCACCGACCGCCGAATGCGAATCCTTGGCCAGGGAGGCCAGACTCTCCGACATGCCCTGCACGGTCCCCCGGGTCCGCGCGGAGACCTGAGAGGCCGCCGCGGCCTGATCGCGTTCCCGTTGCATGAGGCTGGCCATATCCGCCATGCTTTTTTGCGACTCGGCAAAGGAGGTGCTGAATTGCGCGAGGCATTGGCCCAGCGCCTTGTACATCCGAACCTGAGCTTCGGACTCGGCCAGCTGTTCCCGCAAGCGGGCGTTTTCTTCGGCGAGTTCGGTCAGACTGGCCGGCGCGCGACCGCTTTCTTGCAAAGCAAGCATCATGTCTCCGTTATATTTCTGATGGAATATCGCCGCAATCTAATGGGCTTTGTCGCGAAAGGCAAACGAGACCGTTGCGGGAAACGCTAATCCCTCGCCACATGCGGCGGCAGCGCGAACCAGCCGATAATGGCCAGCAACAAGCCGAGCCAGCCCAGCCAGGGGGCCAGCGCCCAGAATGTGCTGCCGCGGCGGACAATATCGAAGGATTCGACATACACCGTCTCGCAGGCGCCATTGCCGCTATCGTCGCGGGTCGTGCTTGTCCCCCGCTTGAAGGCGAAGCCGTGGTTGTGTGAATACTCGGCGAGGTAACCGCGAAAACGGATCTGATCGCCAATGCGCACACTGCGGATTTTTTTCGCCAGGGCCGGATTTACGGTCAGCAAATGGTTGTTGGACAGCGCATCCATCCGGAACAGGGCGCCGGTTTCGGCGTCTTCCCAGCGCACAAAACAGGTGAACTGGCCGCTGTGGTAACTCAGCCGCTGATAGACGCCATTGCGCAGATTCTCGCCCCAGACCACGCATAAATCGGTCACGTTCAGAAAATCGGACGCTTCCTTGTGGATGAAATCCCACCAGGTTTCCGCATCGTGGCGGCTGACCACCAGTCCGTTCAGTTCATAGGCGTAGAGCGGCTTGACCTGATACTGGACGCCCCCGGTCTCGACCGAGAACGGGGCCTCGCCGGTCGCCGTCTGGCGGGGAGCCGCTTGCATCGCTGCCAGCACGGCATCCGGCGCCGGCAACGGCTCGCCTTTGATCCATGCGGCGACGAGCAGGGCCAGGCTGGCGAAAAACAGGGTTTTGACGAAGCGAGGCGACACCATGGCAGATGACAGACAAGGCGAAAACCAAATTCTGCCATCAGCCCCGGCAGCAAGCTGTGCGGATTTCCGGAACAACGCCCACAAAAATTCCGGGAATCCGCACGCCACTCCCGCGCCCGCCCACGGTGCCAAAAGTACAAATTCCTTGAAATCAAGGCGTTGACCGCAAGCATCACAACTGGCACGAGCCATGCAATGGCTGAATACCGCCGCGCTTGCGGCAGGTTTCAAAATTCTGGAGGAGATCTTATGAAACTACGCACCCTGATTGCCGTCGCCACGCTGGCACTCGGCACCACCGCCGGCCATGCCGCCGAATTCATCAATGTCCTGACCGGCGGCACCAGCGGGGTTTACTACCCGCTGGGCGTATCGCTGACCCAGATCTACGGCAAGGTGATGCCGGACGCCAAGACCTCGGTCCAGGCCACCAAGGCCTCGGCAGAAAACCTGAATCTGCTCCAGGCCGGCAAGGGGGAAGTGGCCTTTACCCTGGGCGACACCCTGTCCGAAGCCTGGAAAGGCAATGCCGATGTCGGCTTCAAAGCCCCGCTCAAGAAGCTGCGGACCCTGGCCGCCATTTACCCCAACTACATTCACTTTCTGGCGGCAGCCGATGCCGGCATCAAGTCACTGGCGGACCTGAAAGGCAAGCGCGTTTCCGTCGGCGCCCCCAAGAGCGGTACCGAGTTGAACAGCCGCGACATCCTCAAGGCCGTGGGCCTGAGCTACCAGGATTTCGCCAAGGTGGAATATCTGGGTTACGCCGAATCGGTGGAACTGATGAAGAACCGCCAGCTGGATGCCACCCTGCTCTCTTCCGGTCTGGGTGTCGCCGCCGTGCGTGACCTCGCCACCGCCCTCAAGATCGTGGTCATCCCCATCCCGGCCGATGTCGTGGCCAAGATTGGCGACTCCGCCTATCAGTCCGGCACCATCCCCGCCAACACCTATAACGGCCAAAGCACCGACGTACAGACCGTGCTGGTGCCCAATTATCTGGTCACGCATGAAGGCGTGCCGGCGGACACGGTGTACAAGATGACCAAGTCGATGGCCGAAAATCTTGATGTGATGGCCACCGCCCATGCCGCCGCCAAGGCCATCAAGAAAGAGAAGATGGCGACCGGCTCGCCGGTACCCCTGCACCCGGGTGCCGAAAAGTACTATCGCGAAGCCGGCCTGCTCAAGTAAGCCATCATGACCCCCCCCGTCTCCCCGATGAACATCGAGCAGGAGACGTTCTCCGAGCATGGCGCCCAGCGCCAGCTCGGGGGCGTTGCCCTCCTGATCCTGACCGGGTTAGCGCTGTCCTTTTCGGTGTACCAGCTGGCCGTCGCGGCCTTCCACCCGCTCTCCAGCCTGGTCATGCGCGCCCTGCACGTCGGTTTTCTGCTCGCGCTCACCTTCATCATTTTTCCTGTCAGCCGGCATTGCCAGCGACTGGAAAGGGTCGCCCCGATGGATTGGGGGCTGGCCGCACTGGGTTTTGGTCTGGCCGCGTATCAATGGGTCAATGAAGTCGACCTGATCCAGCGCGCCGGCGACCTGAACACGGTCGACCTGTGTGTCGGCACCGCGATGGTCGTGCTCGTGTTTGAAGCGGCGCGCCGCATTCTCGGCCTCGCGCTGCCCACCATCTGCGCCCTCTTTCTGCTTTATGGCCTGTTCGGCCAGCACTTGCCGGGCGATCTGGCCCATCGTGGCTATGATTTTGCCCAGATCGTCGATCAACTGGGTTTTGGTACCGAAGGCATCTTCGGCATTCCGACCCTGGTTTCGGCCAGCTATATCTTCCTGTTCGTGCTCTTTGGCGCCTTCCTCGAACACGCGGGGATGATCAACCTGTTCAACTCGGTGGCCCTCGGTTTCGTCGGCCATACCAAGGGCGGTGCGGCCAAGGTAGCGGTGGTTTCGTCGGGCCTGATGGGGTCAATCTCCGGCTCAGGGGTGGCCAATGTGCTGACCACCGGGCAATTCACCATTCCGTTGATGAAGCGCTTCGGCTACTCCGGCGTATTTGCCGGGGCCGTGGAGGCAACATCGTCGATGGGCGGCCAGATCATGCCGCCGGTGATGGGTGCGGTCGCCTTCATCATGGCGGAAAACCTGAATGTGCCCTACATCGAGATCGTCAAGGCGGCGCTGGTGCCGGCGATCCTGTATTACGCCACGGTGTTCTGGATGGTGCATCTGGAGGCCGGCCGGAAAAATCTTGAAGGACTGGCCAAGGATGAATGCCCCAATCCCTGGCGCGCCATCCGCGAACAGTGGTACCTCATCCTGCCGCTGGCCGGACTGGTCGGCATGCTGTTCAACGGTTTCACCCCCATGTATTCCGGCATGGTCGGGTTGGCACTGTGCGCCATTCTGATTCTGGGCACCGCCGTGGCGGCTCGCCTGTCGTCCACCGCCTTCCGCTTTGCCTTCTGGCTGTGTGTCGGGCTCGGCGCCTCGCTGCTGGTGAAATGGGGGGTTTATCCGGTGTTGACCGTGATCGGTCTGCTGGCCGGGCTCTGCCTGCTCACGCAGGGGGGCCGCGAAACCCTGAAAATCATGCAGAAAAGCCTGGTGGACGGTGCACGGCAAGCCTTGCCGGTTGGGGTGGCCTGCGCCATCGTCGGCATCATCATCGGCATCCTGACGCTGACCGGCGCCGCCTCCAACTTTGCCGGCTTCATCCTCAAGGTGGGCGAAGACAGCCTCTTCATCTCGCTGTTGCTGACCATGCTGATCTGCCTGCTGCTGGGCATGGGCATTCCGACCATTCCCAACTACATCATCACCAGCTCGATTGCCGCCCCCGCCTTGCTCAAACTGGGTGTGCCGCTGATCGTCAGCCACATGTTCGTCTTCTACTTCGGCATCATGGCCGACCTGACGCCGCCGGTGGCCCTGGCGGCCTTTGCCGCCAGTTCGGTGGCCAAGGAACCGGCGATGAAGATCGGCCTGCGCGCGGTACAAATCGCCATTGCCGGGTTTGTCGTGCCCTTCATGGCGGTCTACGACAACGCGCTAATGCTGCAGGGCGATCCCTCGGTGTTCGCGGTGGTGTACATCGTCGGCAAGGCCTTGCTCGCCATTACCCTGTGGGGTGCCGCCAGCATCGGTTACCTGAAGGCACCGCTGGCCGTGTGGGAACGTCTCTTTGCCGCTGCCGCTGCCTTCATGCTGGTTGCCGCCTTGCCGATGACCGATGAAATCGGCTTCGTCGCCTGTGCCGCCTTTATCGGCTGGCATCTGATGCACGTCCGTCGCCTGCGGACCGCATGAACGTGATCTGCCTCGTCGCCGGCTTGCTGGTGGCGCCGCTGGGCGAGGCGATCACGCTGCAATGGACGCATTCCGTGCAAAAAACCCTATGGGCTGAGGACTACCAGCTGGCGGGCGATCGCCTGCTGCTGACGTCGGCCCGGGTCACCGCCACGGGGGCGGGCATGGAACCGCCGCCCGACGCCGTGTACCGCGATGGCGCCTGGCATTACCGGCCCGCCTTGCCACCGCTACCGTCGGTGCAGATGCGCCACTCGCCCTACGTGACGCCATATACCGTGTGCCGCGCGGGAGACTGCCGAACGCCGGCCCAATGGCTGCCCGGTTTGCCGGCAGAGGCCATCCTCGAATTGCGCCCCTGCGACAAAAATGACGCAACAGCGCCGTCGACCGCAAAAGTGGCTACGATGCGCCCATGACTGCCATCCAAGCCGCGCCCCGCCCATTTCGCCCCTGGCAACTGATCCTGGGTGCGGCAACGCTCTGCCTGCTGGTGGCCTTGATCGCCTACCGCCTGCTGTTCGATGTCTATCTGGCACATGAACGGCAAAGTGCCAGCCAGCGCCTCGATGCCTTCGCGCTGTCACTGGATGCCACGCTCAGCCGCCACGACGCCCTGCCCGGCCTGCTGGCGCTGGAACACTCACTGGCCGACCTCCTGCGCGAGCCGGACAATGCGCAGCGGGTCGAAGCCGCCAACATCTATCTCGAAGCCGCCCAGCAAGGGGCTGCCGTCGCCGCCGCCTACCTGATCGACGCCCAGGGCGTTACCGTGGCGGCCAGCAACTGGCGACAGGCGCGCAGTTTCATCGGCCAGAATTACGCCTTCCGGCCCTATTTCAGCGACGCAATGCAACTCGGACTCGGCCGTTTCTACGGCGTCGGCGTCACCACCGGCGAGGCCGGTTATTTTCTCGCCGCGCCGGTGCGGGACCACGGACAGGTGCTCGGCGTCATCGTCATCAAGGTGGGTCTGGAAGCCCTCGAACAAGCCATGGCCGGCTCGGGCGACATCCTGTTGCTGGCCGACGGTGACGGCATCATCTTTCTGTCCTCGCTACGCAGCTTGCGCTACCACAGCCTCGGCCCGCTCTCTGCGCAGGTCGCCGCCCGCCTGAGCACGACCCGACAATATGGCAATCAACAGATTACGCCCCTGGCCCCCCAAAAGCTGGGTCCGGACAGCGCTACCCCCATCCGCCTGGCCTTGCCCGACCAGCGCCCCCGCGAACATCTGCTGGTTGCCCGTCCGGTCGGGAATCAGGGCTGGCAGGTGATTCAACTGGCGCAACCCGATGAAGCCCGGGGCGCCGCCTTTTCCGGCGCACTGGCGCTGGCTTTTGCCTGTGCCTTCGCCCTCGGGCTGGCCGCCCATCTGCGCCATCGCAACAAACGCCGCGAAGAATTGCGGGCACTCTACGCCGGCCTGGAAACCCGCATTGCCGAACGCACCGTCGATCTCACCGACAAAATCAACGCCCTGCAACGTACCGAAGCCATCCTCCACGAAACCCGCGACAGCGCCGTGCAAGCCGGCAAGCTGGCCGTACTCGGCCAGTTATCGGCGGGCATCAGCCACGAACTCAATCAGCCGCTGGCAGCGCTGCAAACCTTTGCCGACAATGCCCGCGCCCTGCTCGCTCGCGGTCGACACACAGAAGTGGCGGAAAACCTGCAAATGATCAGCGATCTGATTGATCGCACCGGCCGTATCGTTCGCCAGCTCAAGAGCTTTGCCCGCAAGGAAGCCGCCACGCCGCAGGCCGTCACGGTGGCCAGCGCGGTGGAACATGCCTTGCTGCTGGTCGAACCGCGGCGCCGGGACATTGGCGCCACGATCATCACCAGTCCCTTGCCACCGGCGTTACGGGTCATTGCCGAGGCCGGACGACTCGAACAGGTGCTGGTCAATCTGATGCTCAATGGCCTCGATGCCATGCACGGTCAACCCACTGCCACCCTGGAAATTGATGCCAGACGTGAAGGGAACGAGATTCGCATCACCGTTCGCGACCACGGTACCGGGATTCCGGAAGAAGTACGCACTCACCTCTTTGAGCCTTTCTACACCACCAAATCGGCCACGGAAGGCTTGGGCCTCGGTCTGGCCATTTCACTCACCATCGTTGAGAGTTACGGCGGCAGCCTGAAGCCGCATAATGCGCCCGATGGCAGCGCCCTCTTTGTGCTGACGCTGCCTGCCGCAAGCGACACCGATGCCCGAGATGACTGACTACACCCACCTGCCCCCGGTCTTTCTGGTGGAAGACGATGCGGCCGTGCGCAAGGGCTGCGAACAAGCCCTGTCGCTGGCCGACATCCCGGTACGCGGCTTTGCCGACGGCGAATCCCTGCTCGCCGCGCTGGCCGGGGCCGAAGCCTCGCTGGTGATTACCGACATCCGTCTGCCGGGACGCGATGGCTTGAGCCTGCTCAAGACGCTACAGCAGCGCGACCGCGACTTGCCGGTGCTGCTGATGACCGGCCACGGCGATGTGAGCATGGCCGTGCAGGCCATGCGCGATGGCGCCCACGACTTCATCGAAAAGCCCTTTCCCTCGGAACGACTGATCACCGCCGCCCGCAATGCGCTGGAAAAGCGCCGGCTCTTCCTCGAAAACCGGCAGCTCAAGGCCCAACTGCATTCCGCCGGTCTCCATGGCCTGATCGGTCAGACCCCGGCGATGGAGAAAATCCGCCAGTTGATCGCGGCGCTGGCGCCGACCGATGTCGATATCCTGATCAACGGGGAAACCGGCTGCGGCAAGGAAGTCGTTGCCCGCGCCATCCACGAGGCCAGTGGCCGGCGCGGGCCCTTTGTTGCGGTCAACTGCAGCGCATTGCCGGAAACCGTGTTCGAGAGCGAACTCTTCGGCCATGAGGCCGGGGCCTTTACCGGCGCCGGCAAACGCCGTATCGGGCGTATCGAGCATGCCGGTAGCGGCACCCTCTTCCTCGATGAAATCGAGTCCATGCCGATGAACCTCCAGGTCAAGCTGCTGCGCGTCCTGCAGGAACGCAGCATCGAACGCCTGGGCAGCAATCAGCCGATTGCCGTCGATTGCCGCGTCGTTGCCGCCAGCAAGGCCTTCCGGGCCGATATCTACTATCGCCTGAACGTGGTCAGCCTTGATCTGCCCCCACTGCGCGAACGCCTTGCCGATCTACCTTTGTTGATGGCGGCCTTCCTGCAGGATGCCGCGGGCCGCTACCAACGCCCGGTAGCCACATGGACCGCGAGTGACATGGCACGCTGGACGGCCCATGACTGGCCGGGCAATGTGCGCGAACTCAAGAACGTGGCCAACCGCTGGGCACTGGGCCTGCCGGATGGCTTTGCGCCGGCACTGTCCGCAGCATCTCCGGACGGTGCCAACAGCTTGCACGCGATCGTCGAAGGTGCCGAAAGAGCCGCCATTGTGCAGGCCTTACAAAAATCCCATGGGAATGTTGCGGAGACAGCCGCTATACTTAGAATTCCCAAAAAAACCCTATATGACAAGTTGACCCGGCATGCGTTAAGCGCCGAGTCCTTTCGCGTTAGTTAAGAGGACGCTGTAAGTGTCGCACCCACCGCGAATCCGGGCCGCCCTTTTCCGGCACCTGATCGAGCAATCCTCCGTCTCGCTCTCTGGCAGCGCGATCGGTGCCGTGCTGGTCGCCGCCGCCCAAATCATTCAGTTCGACAATCCGGCGCCTGCATTGATCTGGCTGGCCATGATCGGCACCACCTTCCTGATTCGCCGCCAACTGATCCGCCACTATCGACAGCATCTGGACGAAGCTGCGCAGGCGCCCAAAACGCTGAATTCACTGGCGATCAGTACCGCATTGTCGGGTATTGCCTGGGGTGTTGGCGGCGTGATCTTCCTCAGTGAAGATCCGCTGGCGATGGTCATCACCATCACCGCCGTTCATGCGATGGTGATGGGCAGCGGCATGACCCTGGGCGCCTATATGCCGTCTTTTCTGGCTTATGCCCTCCCGGCCGTGCTCCCAATGGCCGTCGCACTGGCCTTGCGCGGCGGTACCGCTCACCTGGTACTTGCCCTCTACAGCGTGATTTTTCTCGGCATCATGATCGGCATCGCCCGGCGCTTTAACAGGTTACCCAAAAACACCGTGATGCCTTCGGCTATTCATTGCTGACGATGCAAAAATTTCTGCCACATTCCCTTTGCAGGCCTTCGAAACTGGATTTCAGCCGGTTTCTTGGCCTCTTTGGGGTTTGCTGCCC
>JAKLLI010000410.1 GCA_023150195.1 Azonexus sp. | reverse complement strand
TTGCAACTGCCATGCGGGGTCAGTTCCGGATGATGGCAAAGATGAGGAATATAGACGCCGGCCTCCAGCGCCGCCTGCAGGATGGTTTGCCCGGCCCGGAAAGGCACGCGGCGACCATCGATGGAAAACACATTGGCGGGATCGTAATCCGTCCTGAGCGCCTCGTTCATGCCGTTTCTCCCAGGTGAGCCTGTGCATCATCACGTCCCGTAACGCTGCGCGCCCGGGCCAGCGCCGCGTCCAGATCAAAGGCGGGCAGAAAATCGGTTTGCGCCAGTCGCCGCTCATAGGCCGGACGGAATTTCTGGAGGGTATCGGCCACCGCGTTTCCTGCAGTCTGCCCCAGCCCGCAATGACTGCTCGCTTTCATCACGGCCTGCACCCGCAGCAATTCGTTCATTTCGTATTGCGTGCCGCGCCCGGTGGCGATCTTGTCCATGATTTCGCCAATCACCGCCGTGCCGGTCCGGCAAGGCGTGCAAAAGCCGCAGGACTCGTGGCGGAAGAAATGCGCGAAATTGCGCGCCACCTCGAAAAGATCACGGGTGGTATCGAAAATCATGAACGAGCCCGCTGTCGGCACATCCTCGAAGGCAATCCGCCGCCCAAACTCGCGTTCGGACAGGCACATGCCCGAGGCGCCACTGACCTGCACCGCCATCGCATCGCGCGCGCCGCAATCTTCCAGCACCTGGGCAATGCGTACACCGAAGGCGTATTCGTACAGCCCCGGGCGTTCGCAATCGCCGGCCACGGACAGAATCTTGGTCCCGGTCGACTGTTTGGTGCCGATGGCCTCGTACCAGGCGCCACCATGCAGGGCAATTTCGGTGGCCTTGCACAGGGTCTCGACGTTATTCACCACTGTCGGCTGGTTCATGTAACCGCAAGTCACCGGGAAAGGCGGCCGGATGCGCGGCTTGCCGGCCTTGCCTTCCAGCGACTCGATCAAGGCCGACTCTTCGCCGCAGATATACGCCCCGGCACCGAGATGAATTTCAATATCAAAATCAAAATCCGGCACGCCAGCAATGGCTTTGCCGAGCAGGCCCTGCGCACGCATTTCGGTAAGGTAGGCTTCCAGCTGTGGCCGCAGATAGCGATATTCGGCGCGCAGATACAGCAAGCCAAGTTGCGCGCCCACGGTATAAGCAGCGATCACCATCCCCTCAAACACCCGGCCGGGATAACTTTGCAAAAGGACCCGATCCTTGAATGTGCCAGGCTCTCCTTCATCGGCATTGCACACGATATAGCGGCGATCCCCGGCAGCCTGACGACAGGCCTCCCACTTGATGGCCGTCGTAAAGCCGGCACCGCCCCGACCGCGCAAATTGGATTTGCGCATTTCCGTCAACATGCCTTCCTGTCCGCGTTCGATGGCGGCGCGAATGGCGCTGCCGGGCACAAGGACGGAACCGAGCAACATATCGGCACGACGGATGTTGTCCTCAACCGCGAAAAAGGCAGCTGGCCACTGGTCGACCGGAACATCGGCACGGATCAGCGCACAGATTTCATCGATCCTGGCAGCATCGAGGCGGGTGACAGGCATTTCATTCACCAGCAGTGCCGGTCCCTGATCGCACATGCCGGTGCAGGAGGTCAGCGCAACACTGACCCGGCCATCCGCCGAAGTTTGCCCGGTTTTCCGCGTACAAAAACGCATAAAAATCGCGCGTACTGCGCACCTGCGCATGGGAGATGCCCAAGGCCTCGGCGACCCAGGCCAAGGCGGCATCTGGCAAATAATCCAGTGCGTCCTGAAGATCGCGCAAGATCTGGAGCAGGCGGTCAGGCCGTCGCTCGTATTGCGCCAGCACCCTTTCAATCGCGGTGTTCAACCCGGAAACCTCAGTCATGATCGAATTCCTGAGCAAATGGGACCGGCAAAACAATAGCGCGTTGCCCACGGCTGTCCTTGCGCTAAATCAACAATCCTTGCGCAAATCTATCCGGTTGAATTTCCGCAACATTCTCGTCATCGCAACGCAGTTTTTGTCGTGCCACAATGTTGTTGCGACGCAAAAACCCGAAACCCCTTCTGATCGCGAGGCCTTTCATTTTTCCGCATTGCGGCGCAACATGAAGCTTCAAAAATCAAATCAAGGATGAACAGCATGAACCCGACCCCCTCCCTGCCGCTGGCAGGCAAAAAAGGCCTGATTACCGGCATCGCCAACGACAAGTCGATCGCCTATGCGGTAGCCAAGGCCATTCGCGAACTGGGCGGCGAAATCGCCCTGACCTACCAGAACGACAAGACCGCCAAATACACCCAGCCGCTGGCCGAAGCGCTGGATGCCAAGTTGTTCCTCAAACTGGATGTCGCCGAACCCGGCAGCCTGGAAAACGTGATTGAACAGTGCGGCAAGGAATTTGGTGAAATCGACTTTGCCATTCACTCCATGGCCTTCTGCAACGCCGACGACCTGCACGGCCGCGTCATTGATGCCTCCGAAGAAGGTTTCGATTCGGCCATGAATGTCTCTTGCCACAGCTTCCTGCGCATGGCTAAGGCGCTGGAACCCTTGATGGCCCACGGTGGCTCGCTGATTACCATGTCCTACCTTGGCGCCGAGCGCGTGGTCCGCAATTACGGGGTGATGGGCATCATCAAGGCCGCGCTGGAATCGGCCGTTCGCT
>JAKLLI010000022.1:6805-20073 GCA_023150195.1 Azonexus sp. | reverse complement strand
CGCCGAATCCTTCCCAGTTCCTTCATGGTGATCATCTCCTAAAATCCTGCTCAAAAAATGAGCGGACGAGTTAATCACCCTGGTCAATTTTCAGCGCGCACTACCCCGCTTTTCTGGTCAGTTTTCAACGAGCGTCAACATTGGGCAGGTTGCGGAGGCAAACAACCTGATTTACCAGGTTCGCCGAAAAGGACAAGAGCTTGGTGACGCACGCGACCAATTGATTGACCAGACCGATGCCGGATTGAAGTCGAGGGCAGCACATACCCGAAACCGCATCGAGGCGCTTGAGCGGGAAATCACCCTGGACATTACAGAGTGGCAGGCCAGATATGCCTTCGCCACAGCGTCGTCAAACCTCCTTGATGAGTATGCGAAGGCGCGTCAGCAATTGGCGGCCGACCGTAACTTGCCAGCCCCGTTACTCACTGTCAGTTCCGCCGAAGAGTTGAAAGTTACATTGCAGGAGACGAACGAGTTCGTCCTGATTGACCACGTTACCCAGATGGTGGACTTCCAGCCTGGATTCAAGAACCGGGAGGCTATGCAGGAGAAGCATCTCATTCTGGCGCGCCTACTGGAGGCAAACGACTTACCTCAATTTATGTTGCAACTAGATGCTGACATGGCTGATGAAGCCGCAAACCTGCTGTCCTCAATGATTCTCCAGTACGTCAAGGCACAAGACCTATCAAGGGTGTTGGCTGGGGACATCAAGCTTGAAAGCATTCCACCTCTTGATGACGGCATCAAAGGGTTGGCAGCATTAACCACAAACTCCATTCGCCAGTTACATACGCGGCAGATGGTTCCCCTCACCGAGGCTTAATATGACGAAACCTCAAATCACCGATGACATCTTTGATGCCATGGCGGCTTCAATCAACAACCCGCGCCTTAAACAGTCCCTGGAGCGCGTTAAGGATGCTTGTGACTTCCTTGAGAGGTCCCAGGTGGCTATCTCACCAACCGCGGTTGGAAGCTACTGTACAGACCGCTGGAAGGGACCTAAGACACAGTCTATTCGGAATTCTCAGGACATTCTGTTCCGCTACCTTCAAACAAGGATGGCTAAGCAAATCCTGCCCGTCGCGGCAAAAAAGCAGTCGTTCGAGCCAGTCATACACGACGAGACAGTGCGGGCTTATGTGACGCTGCTTAAGACTGAGCGTGACGAAGCGATAGGGCTTAAGAATCGCGTCATTGCTGGCCTTCGGAGTCTGCCTGGAATTCCGATTGATGACCTGATTGCTTCGGGTTTCAAGCAGGTTTCCACCAGCAAGAAGGACGAGGCAGCCGTAAGCAACGAGGTGCGTGAAGCGCTGTCACGGTTGTTCGCTGAAAGCAACCTGGCTTCGGTTGGTCTGGAGCTCTATCGAGAAAGACTTCGGCACACCACCACGAAAAAGGTGCTGCTTGAGAAACCTGACGTTGAGGCACTGCTTGCGCTTATTCAGGCGCCCAAGAGCCCTCTCGGAGCGGCAGCACTGCCGGCCCCGGGGCACGAAAACAATGCCCTCTGAAACCCTGCCTTTGTTGAGTAGTTGCATAACTTGTTATAAACTGTTGATATGCAAGGCTAAAAAGCAAATAGTTGCTTTTTTAGGGGGTAGGCTTCCCGAATTGGCCTACGACCGGCGGTGTACCGTGCTTTTCGGCACCTCCACCTTCCTCGGTAACTACGCCAAATTTGCCCATCCCTATGACTTTTATCGCTTGCGCTACGTGGTGGCCGGGGCGGAAAAGCTGTCGGATGCGGTGCGTGGCCAGTGGTTCGAGAAGTTCGGTATCCGCATTTTCGAAGGCTACGGCGCCACCGAAACCGCGCCGGTGCTCGCGGTCAACACGCCCATGGCCTACAAAACCGGCACCGTGGGTAATCTGCTACCGGGAATCGAGCATCGGCTGTTGCCGGTGCCGGGTATCGCGACGGGTGGCATGCTCCACGTTCGCGGCCCCAATGTGATGGCCGGCTATCTCAAGTCGGAAGCGCCGGGCGTCCTGCAAGCGCCCTCATCGGAAGTGGGTGAGGGCTGGTATGAAACCGGGGATGTGATCGAACTGGACGACGAAGGCTTCGTCAAAATCGTGGGCCGCGTGAAACGATTCGCCAAGATTGCCGGCGAAATGGTGAGTCTGGAGGTTGTCGAAAAGCTGGCCGTGGCGACATCGGCAGACAAGGTCCATGCCGTGTCCAGCCAGCCGGATCTGGCCAAGGGGGAGGCACTGGTGCTGTTCACCACCGACCCGCTACTGACCCGCGAGGCACTGGCGGCCAAAGCGCGGGAACTGGGTCTGCCAGAACTGGCGGTACCTCGCAAGATTCAGCGCATCGAGGCCTTGCCGCTGCTGGGTACTGGCAAGATTGACTATGTGACCCTGAAGCAGATGGCGGAGGCGGCATGAGCAGTGTGAATCCGCAGCGCCGCCGCCTGCTCGGCTGGCTGGCCGGGGGCGCTGCGCTGTCGATGGCCGGTGCCAGCCTCGCCAAACCGACCGTGGTGAATCCCTGCCGCGCATCGATTCCGGTCCGCCTGCTCGATAGTCCGTGGTTGCGGCAGGCGTGGGATGGCATCGATCCCGCCGGCTTGTGGGATTGCCACGTGCATCTGGCCGGGCTGGGCGATGGCGGCAGCGGCATCGAGATCGGACCGCAACTTTCCTCGCCATTGCAGCCCGTGCATTACGCACAGCGCTTGTTCTATATGAATGCCGGATGCGCGCATGATGCGCAGGGTGCAGTCGACACTGCGTATGTGGCGCGGCTGCTCAACCTGTGCGACGCGATGCCCGAGGGCTTCAAGGTCATGCTCTTTGCTTTCGAGCGCTTCCATGACACGGCGGGCCATGCGCATCCCGAGCATTCGGCTTTCTATGTGCCCAACGCCTGGGCGGCCAAGTTGGCGCGCGAGTTTCCGACGCGCTTCGAGTGGGTGGCGTCGCTGCATCCGTATCACCCTGCGGCGGTCGACGACCTGAAGCAGGCGATTTCCGGCGGTGCCCGCGCGGTGAAATGGCTGCCGGCGGCGCAGGGCATGGACCCGGCGTCGGCGAAATGCGATGCCTTCTATCGTGTGCTGGCCGAGTCCGGGACGCCGCTGATTGTGCATTGCGGCGAGGAGAAGGCCGTCAAGGGCAGCGATACGCAGGCGTTTGGCAACCCGCTGCGGCTGCGTCGCGCCCTGGATGCCGGGGTCAAGGTGGTCGTTGCGCATTGCGCAACCATGGGTAGCGATCTCGACGACGATGGCCGCGTGCGCAGCAGCTTTGATCTTTTCCTCAAGGCCATGGCCGAGCCGCGTGCGGTCGACCGGCTCTACGGCGACATTTCCGCGATTACCCTGCGCAACCGCCAGCCGGAGGTGATTCGCCGGCTGCTCGAGCGGGAAGATTTGCATGCCCGTCTCTTGCATGGTTCCGATTACCCCCTGCCGGGCGTACTGCCCCTGATTTCTTCGGCGACCCTGGCGCGGGCCGGGCTCTTGCCCAAGGCGGCCGTGGCCGATCTGGAGTCCTTGCGCGAGCACAATCCCTTGCTCTTTGATTTTGTCCTCAAACGCCTGCTGAAATGGCAGGGCCATACTTTTTCGTCGGCGGTGTTCAACACCCGCCGCATTTTTACGGTGAACCCGTCATGAGCGGACAATTCGGCCTTCTCAAGGAAAAGCGCTTCGCGCCCTTCTTCATCACCCAGTTTCTGGGGGCCTTCAACGATAACCTGTTCAAGAATGCGCTGGTCGTCTTGCTGACGTATCAGGCGGCGCAATGGACCACACTGAAGCCGGAATTGCTGGCCAATCTGGCGGCAGGCGTATTCATCCTGCCTTTTTTCCTGTTTTCGGCCACGGCCGGCCAACTGGCCGACAAGTACGACAAGGCGATGCTGGCGCGTTTGGTGAAGGTGCTGGAAATGGCGATCATGGCCATCGCAGCCACCGGCTTTTTCCTGCACAGCCTGCCGGTGCTGATGGGGGCGCTGTTTCTGCTGGGTTGCCATTCCACCCTGTTCGGGCCGGTCAAGTACGCGATCATGCCGCAGCATTTGCACACCGATGAACTGGTGGGCGGCAATGCACTGATTGAGGCCGGCACCTTTGTCGCGATTCTGATCGGAACGCTGGCGGGCGGCTTGCTGGCCGGCTCGGTCGAACATCCGGCATGGATCGCGGCGGGCGGTTTTGTCGTGGCCGCGGCGGGCTACGTGAGTAGCCGGGGTATTCCTGCCGCACCGGCGCCGGTCCCCGATCTGGCGGTCAACCTGAATCCCCTGAGCGAAACCTGGCGCAACATCGCTTTTGCCCGCCAGAATCGCACCGTTTTCCTGTCGATTCTGGGGATTTCCTGGTTCTGGCTGTACGGGGCGCTCTTCCTCGCCCAGTTTCCGGCCTACGCGAAAAATGTCCTGGGGGGCAGCGAGGCAGCGGTGACCTTGCTGCTGGCCATCTTTACGGTGGGGATCGGGATCGGTTCGATGCTGTGCGAACGGCTGTCGGGCAAGTCGGTGGAAATCGGACTGGTGCCGCTGGGTTCGATCGGGCTGACGCTGTTTGGTCTGGACATGTATTTTGTGTCGCCAACGGAGCTGGCTGGCGTTTCCCCGCACGAACTGCTGGCCTTGCTGAGCTTGCCAGCGGTCTGGCGGGTGCTGTTCGATCTGATGATGCTGGGCATGTTCGGTGGCTTCTTCATCGTGCCGCTCTACGCGCTGGTGCAACTGCGCAGTTCTGAAGCGCATCGGGCGCGCATCATTGCCGGGAACAACATCCTGAACGCCTTGTTCATGGTGGTGGGCGCCCTGGGCGCTGCCGCGCTGCTGGGGGCAGGCCTGTCTATTCCGGCGCTCTTTGGGCTGGCGGCGCTGCTCAATGCTGCGGTCGCGATCTACATTTACGGGCTGGTCCCCGAGTTCCTGCTGCGTTTCATGGCCTGGATGATGGTGAAAGCCGCTTACCGACTGCGCAGCGAGGGCTTGGCACATATCCCCACCGAAGGCGCCGCACTGCTGGTGGCCAACCACGTCAGCTACGTCGATGCGGTGGTGATCATGGGCGCCTCGCCACGGCCCATCCGTTTCGTGATGGATCACCGGATTTTCCGGATTCCCTTCCTCAGTTTCATTTTCCGGCATTGCGGGGCGATTCCGATTGCGTCGGCCAAAGACGATGCGGTGCTGATGGAAAACGCCTTCGCAACGGTGTCGACCGCACTCGCCAATGGCGAACTGGTGGCCATCTTCCCGGAAGGGCAGATTACGCCCGATGGCGAACTGCAGCCCTTCCGCAGCGGCGTCAGCCGGATTCTGGCGGCCGATCCCGTACCGGTGGTGCCGATGGCGCTGTCCGGCCTGTGGGGCAGCAGCTTTTCGCGGATCGAGGGGCGGGCGATGCGCCAGCCCTTCCGTCGCGGGCTGTTTTCCCGGATTGTGCTGCGCGTTGGCAGCGCGCTGCCGCCTGCCGAGGCGACGCCCGACAGGCTGCACGCCGAGGTACTGGCGTTACGGGGCGAGCGGCGTTGAATGCGCAGGCCGGGGTCGGTCGACCGCGGCTTTTGCCCTAAAATCGCGCCTTTCGCTTTCGACTCGAATCTGCCATGACCACGCCTGTTTCTCTGCCGCCCGATCCCCTGGCTTCGCTGGTTGATGCCGATACCCAGCGATTGGCTGCTCGCATGGCGCAGGAGACCTTTGCCGGCCTGTTCCGGATGGCGGTGGATGCCGAACCCGACGATCCGGCCGTGCTTGGGGAAGTGGCTTCCCGCTGTTTCAACTGGACCCAGGCAGCGGCAGACGACGAGGCGCGGGCGCTGCGGCTGGCCTTGCTCATCAGTGGCCTGGACCAATGGGGCCTGGCGTACACGCAGGCTTTCAAATTGCAGGCGATCCCGCCGTTGACCGCGCTGATTGGCGGCCTGCGTACCCGGCTGGATGCGCAGGACGATGCCCGTTTTCAGCAGCATTTTGCGACCCTCGGCACGAACGAGTTTGCCGCCATCGATTTCAAGGTCGATTTGCGGCGCGCCATTCACCTGGCCCTGTGGCATGCCATGGCCGCCTGCGAAACCGCCGAGCAGGTGGCCGGGATCGTGCAGCCGCTGGGCAGCCTGATGGTCGGGCTGGATGCGGCGATGCCGACCGTGGGTTGGCGCTTGCTGGCGGACGCGCTGGCCAGCATCCAGATTTCGCTGCTGTCGGCCAACCCGCCGGCTTCCGCCGTGGCTCAGGACGGCACCCAGCAATTGTTCGCCTCCTTGCGTGCCGCGCTGCCGCAGGATCGCTATCAGGCCATTCTCGCCCATTCAGGGCAGGCCGTAATCGGCTGGCAACGCGCCAACCGGGCGGGCAGCGCCTGATGCTGCGGGTCGCTTCGCTGCGGTCGACCGGCCCCAAAAGGTAAAATCGCCCGATGATGTCGCCTGCCCTCGTCGAAAAACTTCACCTCTATGCGCGCCTGACCCGGCTCGACAAGCCCATCGGGATTCTGTTGTTGCTCTGGCCCACCTTGTGGGCCTTGTGGCTGTCGGCAGATGGCCGTCCGGAATGGGGTGTGGTGGTGGTCTTTGTGCTCGGCACCGTGTTGATGCGTTCAGCCGGGTGCGTGATTAACGATTACGCCGACCGCGACTTTGACAAGCACGTCGAGCGCACCAAAGACCGGCCGCTGACCGCCGGCAGGGTGACAACCCGCGAAGCGCTCTCCCTGTTTGCCGTACTCTGCCTGCTGGCCTTCGCGCTGGTCCTTGCCTTGGGACGGCCACTGGTGATCTGGCTGTCGGTGCCGGCGGTGTTTCTCGCTGCCAGCTACCCGTTTACCAAACGCTTTCTCGCCATTCCACAGGCCTATCTGGGCATTGCGTTCGGCTTCGGCATCCCCATGGCCTACGCCGCCCACACCGGTAGCGTGCCCGGAGAAGCCTGGCTGCTGCTGCTGGCCAATGTGTTCTGGGCGGTCGCCTACGATACCGAATATGCCATGGTCGACCGCGAGGATGACCTCAAAATCGGCATCAAGACGTCAGCCATCACCTTTGGCCGCTTCGATGTGGCGGCGGTGATGGGATGCTACGCGCTGACGCTGGGCTTGATTGCGCAGATCGGCGCGGCACGGACACTCGCCTGGCCATTCTGGGCGGGGTTGGGCATTGCCGCTGGCATCATGTTGCTGCATTATCGCTGGATCAAGGGCCGGGAGCGCATGGCCTGCTTTCGTGCATTTCTGCACAATAACTATGTCGGCATGGCGATTTTTCTCGGCTTGGCATTCGCCACCATGCTGCGGTGACTGAGGGGCAGATATGGGTTTGAGCGAGCAGCGATTCATCAAGCTCAAGGCGAGTGATATTGAAATTGGCAAACCCGTGCGCTGGGCGATTTATAACGGCAATCGCGAGCAGATCATTGCGCCGGGTGGCATCGTGGCGACCGCTGCCGATGCCGAAGCGCTGATTGCTCAAGGCGTGTATCGCGTGCCCGGGGGCGATGCGGGGGCCCCCCTGGTGGAAGAACTGGCGGCTGGCGGGCAGCCCGCCCGTGCGGTGCGTGAACTAGGTTTCGATACTTCCCGGATTCGCGTCGGCGATGTCATTCAGTTGGAAACCGAGCCCGATGCGCCGCGGCATCTGGTCTTGCTGGTGGGCTATCTGAAACAGCGCGGCATCATCGTGACGCCGCCAGAAAGTGCCGGCGGCCTGATGATGCTGCGCGAGGGGCAGCCTTTTGTTGCGCGGTTCTTCTCCGGTCAGCGGGCCTTTGTTTTTTCCACTACCTTGCTCAAGCAGACCAGCGTCCCGTTTCCGCACCTCTATCTGGCTTATCCCCGTGAGTTGCGCTTCCAGGAAATCCGCAACAGTGTGCGGGCCGATGTGCAACTGATTGCCGCGGTCGAATATCCGGGGCGGAGCGAACAGGCGTCGGCCAAGTTGATTAACCTGAGCACGACGGGGGCGGGTCTTCGTAGCCGGCAGCGGCTGGCGGCGGATGGTGATTTACTGCGCTTAAAGTTCAAGCTGTCTCTGCATGGCCTCGATACCTTCGTTGTCGTGACCGGCAAGGTGTGTACGGTGACCACGAAAAATGACGAGTCCGACATGCCTTTCAGTTACGGTATCCAATTCGATGAGCCGGATAGCCAAACCCACTTTTCTTTGGCGGCCTTCGTTTACGGCAGTTTGCTGGGCGAAGTTTGATTCTGCCATTTTCAGGAAGCGATTTTGAAATACCACGATTTGCGCGACTTCATGTCGCAACTGGAAAAAACCGGCGAACTCAAGCGGGTGGCGGTCGACGTCGATACCAAGCTGGAAATGACCGAGATCGGCGACCGCGTGCTGCGCGCTGGCGGGCCGGCGATCCTGTTCGAGCGGCCGGTCAGCGGCAGCCGGCGCCACGACATCCCGGTGCTGGCCAATCTCTTCGGCACCCCCAAGCGCGTGGCGCTGGGCATGGGCGAAGAGTCGGTGCAGGCACTGCGCGAGGTGGGCAAACTGCTGGCCTACCTGAAGGAACCAGAGCCGCCCAAAGGGCTGAAGGATGCCTGGGACAAGCTGCCCATCCTCAAGCAGGTGCTCAACATGGCACCCAAAAAGGTGTCGAATGCGCCGTGTCAGGAAGTTGTCTGGGAAGGCCAGGAGGTCGATCTGTCACGTCTGCCCATCCAGCATTGCTGGCCGGGCGACATCGCGCCGCTGATTACCTGGGGGCTGGTCGTTACCAAGGGGCCGCTCAAGAACCGGCAGAATCTGGGCATCTATCGCCAGCAGGTGTTGGGGCCGAACAAGGTGATCATGCGCTGGCTGGCGCATCGCGGCGGCGCGCTGGATTTTCGGGAGCATCAACTGGCCCATCCCGGTCAGCCTTTCCCGGTCGCCGTGGTGCTGGGATGTGATCCGGCCACCATTCTCGGAGCGGTGACGCCGGTGCCGGATTCGCTTTCGGAATACCAGTTTGCTGGCTTGTTGCGCGGCGCAAAAACCGAGCTGACGCAGTGCGTCGGCTCCGGTTTGCAAGTGCCCGCTTTCGCGGAAATTGTTCTGGAAGGCCATATTCATCCGGGTGAGATGGCGCTTGAAGGCCCCTACGGGGATCACACCGGCTACTACAACGAACAGGCAGAATTCCCGGTGTTGACGGTCGACCGCATCACGATGCGCAAAAACCCGATCTACCACAGCACCTATACCGGCAAGCCGCCCGACGAACCGGCAATTCTCGGCGTGGCGCTGAACGAGGTCTTCGTCCCACTGTTGCAGAAGCAGTATCCGGAAATCGTCGACTTCTATCTGCCGCCGGAAGGGTGTTCTTACCGGATGGCCATCGTCAGCATCAAAAAGGCTTACCCCGGCCACGCCAAGCGCATCATGTTCGGGATCTGGAGTTTCCTGCGCCAGTTCATGTACACCAAGACCATCATCGTGGTGGATGACGACATCGATATTCGTGACTGGAAGGAAGTGATCTGGGCGATGACGACGCGCATGGATGCCACCCGCGATACCACGCTGGTCGATAACACGCCCATCGATTACCTCGATTTCGCCAGCCCGGTCGCCGGCCTCGGCTCCAAGATGGGCCTGGATGCCACCAATAAATGGCCGGGCGAAACGACGCGCGAATGGGGGCGGCCCATCGTGATGGATACCGAGGTGAAACAGAAGGTTGACGCGATGTGGGGCGAGCTCGGGCTGTGAGCACGATGCCAGACGGATTGCGGCTGATCCCGGTCGACTTCCGGGATGCGCGGATTTCCGCGGATTGGCTGATGTTGCTCGATCACTACGCGCACGACCCCATGGGCGGGGGCAGCGGCCTGAGTGATTATGCGCGGGCCAATCTGCCGACGGAATTGATGGCGCAGCCGGGATTTCATGGGGCGCTGGCCTATGTGGGTGATCAGCCCGTTGGCTTGATCAACGGCTTTCTTGGGTTTTCCACCTTTGCGGCGCGGCCCTTGCTTAATATCCATGACATCGTGACCCATGCGGATTGGCGCGGGCGGGGCATTGGGCAGGCGCTGCTTGCCTGGGCCGCGCAACGGGCAGGCGAGCTGGGATGCTGCAAACTGACGCTGGAAGTGCTGGCCAACAACACGCGGGCGCTGGCTGCCTATGAACGGGCCGGTTTCGCACCTTATGTGCTTGATCCCGAGGCAGGGCATGCCCTGTTTTTACAGAAACACCTGACGGAGCCATTGAATTGAATACCCCCATTCCCCAGCCGGATTTGCAGGGCGTTCGCCCCTCGCTGGTCCAACTGACCCATGTGATCTACGGCTTGCACGCCTTTGCCGTATTTATCGGGGTGACCTCTTCCGTGACGGTGGCCGGGGGCTTTGTCTTCGGTCTGCCGTCGCTGCTGGCGGTTTTCCTGAATTACCTCAAGCGTGGCGACGTGCGGGGCACCTGGCTGGAAAGTCATTTCGCCTGGCAAATACGCACCTTTTGGTTCACCGCGCTGTGGCTGGTGCTCTCGGGCCTGGTGATGCTGACCCTCATCGGCATACCGATTGCCGCGTGGATCATGATTCCGGTCCTTGGCCTGTGGGTGGGTTACCGCGTGTTCCGCGGCTGGGTGGCCTTGTCCGGGGTGCGCCCCATCGTCTGACGCCATTCGGCGATCATCGCCAGCGATTGGGCATAGCTGTGGGCCATCTGCGCCGCATCGTAGGCGTGTTCCCTGCCGACCGGGCAGGCGCGGCGCGCCAGGCAATTGTGGCGACACGGGCTGTTGGCAAGCAGTCGCTCGTCCATGCAGGCCTCCAGCGCAAACGGGGTGCCGCAGGCACCTGCCGGACAGGCGCTCAGGCAAGGTGGGTCCTGACAGCGGAGGCAGGGATTGCCGCGGTCCACCGTGGGGCTGAGCGCAAAATCGCTATGGGCCAGGATGACTGCGCGGTAGGCAAACCAGCTCCCCCATTCGGCATCAATGCCAATGGCGAAGGGCGAGGGGTGGTGCCAGCCGGCCAGCGCGCCGAGCGCTTGCAGTCCGATGGGACCCGTGCCGGGATAAACGATGCGATACGCGGATGGCGGCAAAATCTGGCCCAGCACCCGGTCGACCGTGAGCCGGGTGTAATCGTCGATGGGATCGTCGCTGTCAGGGCGTGCCGCCTGTAGCCTTGACCACAGCTTGCGGCCCCCATGGCCGAGCAGGATGAGTTGTTTTTCGTCAGGGGCGGCATTCAGCGGCGCTCGCACCGCTGCCGGTAAGGCGGCCAGCGAAAAGAGGTGGTGGCGGTTCAGTCCGGCCTGTGCGAAGGCGTCGGCAGGAAACGCCGGGGGCGCGCTCACGGCAGGTCGGCAACCCAGTTGAGCAGCGCATCGATGGCAGGTCCGCCCTGCTGTGCGCGACTGTCATTGATCAGAAACACCAGCGTGTAGCGGCGTCCCGAGTTGGCCGTGACATAGCCGGCTGCGGTTTTGACCCCATCCAGTGTGCCCGTCTTGATGTGCGCGCGCCCGGTGACCGGGCTGTCGAGCAGGCGTTTCTTCATCGTGCCATCGACCCCGGCCACCGGCATGCTGGCCAGAAACTCCGGCATCAGGGGATGGCGCCAGGCATCGAGGAGCAAGCGGTTGAGGCTGGCGCCACTGATGCGCTCGCTGCGGGAAAGTCCCGAACCGTTGTCCAGATTCAATTCGCTGAAGTGCAGATTGCGGCTGTCCAGCCATGCGCCAACGCGGCGGCGGGCACTGTCGGTCGTGGCCGGTGTCTCGTTGCTCAAACTGAGGAAAACCTGCCGGGCCATCACGTTATTACTGAACTTGTTGATGTCGCGAATGATGTCAGCCAGCGGTGGGGAGTCATGGCGTGCCAGCAGTTCCGCGCCGGCGGGTGTTTTGCCTTCGCGAATGCTGCCTGCCAGCTGACCACCCTGTTCGCGCCAGAGCGTGCGGATCAGGCCATCGGCGTGGCTATCGGGTGAGAGTGGGGCCAGATTCAGTGCGCGTTCATTGCATTGTTCGGCATAGGTGCCGGACATCTCCAGCCGTTGCTGCTTGCCGATGGTCAGCAGGCGCAAGCTAATCCGGTCTTTCCAGTCGCTGCCGCAGGCGCCGGCCACCGATTTCAGGCGGTTATCAAGTGCTAGGCCTTCGCTGGGCGATTCGAGCAGTACCCGTGGCTGTACGCGGTCACTCTGCAGGGTGAAGCGTAGCGACTGGAAGTTGAGCAAGAGTGCGTTCGGCCCCACGTTGTAAGGGCGTAATGGCTTGTTATCGAACGCCGCAGGGTCGAAATTTTCGCGCTGGAACGCGCTGCGGTCCAACACGATATCCCCGTCAATCCGCTTGATTCCGCGCACGCGCAACTGTCGCAGCAGGCTGCTGATATCCTCGATGGCCAGGCGGGGGTCGCCACTGCCTTTCAAATACAGATTGCCTTGCAGTGTCCCGCCGCTGGTCTGGGCGTCACCCCAGGCACCGGTTTGCCAGGTGTATGCGGGGCCGAGTAAATCGAGTGCGGCATAGGTCGTCACCAGTTTCATCACCGATGCGGGATTCATTGGCAGGGCCGCGTTATGGGAGAGCAGCAGTGCACCGGTATCGACCGGCTGAACCAGCACGGCAACACCATTTTCCGGAATGTGCGCGGCGCGTAATGCCTCGGAGACGGTGGCGGGAAGTTCCGCGCGCACTGGCGATGCCAGCAGGAGACAGAGCGTCAGCAAGCCGACGCCCGTCCATCGCGGCCACCCTTTATGCATGGTCACAGCCGCAGCGTTGACTGCAGCCTTCGCAGGGGCAGTCGATGAAATCGCCCTCGTCTGCATCAAAACAGACGACGCGGCCTGTGGCTTCGTGGGTGGCGTGGAATAAGGCCACTTCGGCGGATGAAATCAGAATGTGTGCATCCGCGTCCGGCGTCGGGCGGATTGCAGCAATCCCGCAGTGAATCGCAATTGCCTGGCCAGAGGGCATACGAATTTGCTGAGCGGCTGCCAGGATGTCACAGCCTGGCGTGCACATGGCTTCTGCGTTGCGCGCTGGCAACAGGACGACAATTTTGTCCGTGGCAAAACGGGCCGCCGTATCCTGTGCGGGGCGGATGCCAGCCTGAACGGCTTGGGCCAATGTCCGGAGGACACGATCACCTTCTTCGCGCCCGAACAGTTCGCTGATGCCGTGCAGATGTTCGACGTCGATCATCATCAGCCCGATCGTTTGCCCGGACTGGATGGCGTGACGGAATTCACGCTCGAAGATTTCATCGAAACTTTTGCGGTTGCTCAGGCCGGTGACCGGGTCCAGCGTCGCGGCGCGGCGCAGGAGATCGGTTT
>JAKLLI010000022.1:0-6750 GCA_023150195.1 Azonexus sp. | reverse complement strand
TGGCGCACCGGAATGACATGCGTCAGTTGTTGCATGCGCAGATGCTGGGCGCGATCGTCAGTGCTGCGGTAAAGCGGCATCAGCGTGCCGTGCAGGGCGGGCGAGAGGAGCGAGGGCAGGCCATTGACGCAGGCCTGTTGAACCGCCAGCGTCAGGCGTGTGCGCAGGGTTTCCGGAAAAACCTCGACCAGCAGACGCTGCTCGGCGTCCTTGGCGGGAATGCCGCTGTAGCGCGCCAGCCAGCGGTTCCAGCGCAGTACGCGGCCTTCGCTGTCAAGCAGGATCAAGCCACTCTCGACGGCATCGATGATGGCTTGCAGGGTGGCGTGGGGCAGGGCGAGATCGTTCATGCCAGGCCCTGTTCCGAGAGATAGGCATTCAGGCAGGCCGTGAGGTTTCGCATCGAAGGCACGCTGAGCAGGAAGAGGATGTGTCCCTGGATGCATTGCTGGCTGATGGTCATGTCCACCTGCAGCAGCAGGACCAGCGGTTCATCCGAACTGTCGAGCAGGCTGAGCAGGCCGGCATCGCCGAAACGATGCAGCGGCAGGGTGCTGTCGAAGCTGACATGGAAGAGGTCGGCCAGGGCGCTCATGCAGGCATTGAGAATGATGTTGCCCACTTCGCACATCGCCTCCTGCTCGTATTCCGAGAGTTCTTCCACACTCATGTGCGGGCCGACCATCAGACGCACGATTTCCAGCGCATTGGTTTCCGGAAAGACCAGCATGGCTTCGGCGCTGAAGGGGCCGGAGAACATCTGGCTGACCGTGCTGAATTTGATCAACGCGCTGCGCCCGAGAATTTCTGCGGCCTGTTCGCGATGGACAATCTGGACCCGTGGCGCCGACAGCAGCACCTCGTCGCTGACGATCAGGCTGAGGCTGGACGCTGCCCGGCCAACGCCGATGTTGAAAATTTCGCCCAGCGCATCGAGCTGGAGTTCGTTGAGATCGTTCATGTCAGCGCTCGAAATAGGCGATGGCATCGGCAATCGAGGCCGGTGTAATCGGTTTGGCCACGAAATGCAGGCCGACCTTGGCCGCTGCCTCGCGCGTGCTTTCCTGAATGTTCGCGGTACACATCACGATCCGGGTCTGCGGATGCTTGATGCGAATCCGGCCTGCCGCTTCCAGGCCGCTGATGCCCGGCATGTTGACGTCCATGCTGACGAAATCCGGGGTTTCCTGCTCCACCAGCGCCACCGCTTCATCGCCGCTGGCCGCTTCGATCAGTCGCCAGCTTGGGCGTTGGTCGGTCACGATGGCGCGAATCAGCATGCGTGACATGCGGCTGTCGTCGACGATCAGCAGGAGCGGGGAAGCGGGGGTGTCCATGGGGAAGCCTCGTGGCGCCGACAGGGTCGGCAGGGGATCGTGAAAACCAAGGATTCTACCCCGTCGACCGTGGAAGTGGTCGTGGCCTGATCCGCGGGGAAATCAGCCGGCCGGTAGTCGCAACGCCGCTTGCAATCCGCCGCTCACGGCTTTGCCCAGGCTGAGCGATCCGCCGTATAGGCGGGCCAGGTCATCCACAATGGCCAGGCCGAGCCCCGAGCCGGGGATGGCCTCGTCGGCCCGCGTACCGCGCTGGAGCAGACGGGCGATGTCCGATTCGGGAATGCCGGGGCCATCATCGCAGACCGTGATCCGCAGTTCATGCCCGTCCAGCTGGCAGTCGATGGTGACCGTCGTTCGTGCCCATTTACAGGCGTTGTCCAGCAGGTTGCCCAGCATTTCCTGAACATCCTGCGCTTCACCGCGAAATGCCAGGTGCGCGTCGCAGGCCAGCATGGCGATGTTCAGTGAACGCGTTTCGTACAGGCGGCGCATCAAGCGCAAGAGGCCGTCCACCGCCGGCGCCAGCAGGCAGCGTTGTCCCGGCAACTGGGCGGCCGCCGCCGCGCGGGCGCGGGCAAGGTGGTGATCGACCTGCTGGCGGGCGATACCGACCTGGCTGTTGATCAACGCTGCCAGCGGCCCCGGTTCAGCCGCCGCTGCATTGGCCATGACGCTGAGCGGCGTCTTGATGGCGTGGGCGAGATTGCCGGCCTGGGCGCGTGCACGTTCGACAAAGGCCAGGTTACGGCCCAGCACTTCATTCAATTCGTCGACCAGCGGCTGGATTTCCGAAGGGAAGTCGCCCGGGACGGTGGCTTGCCGTCCTTCCCGCAGTTTCGTCAATTCGTTGCGCAGACGCAGGAGGGGGTGCAGGCCGAAGCGCAGCTGGACGATCAGGGCGCCGCTCAGGGTCAGCGCCAGCACGCTCAGGGCGATGAGCAGCGGGCGGGTGAATTCGGCCAGCGGTTCCTCGATCAGCGATTCATTGGCGGCCACGATCAGGCGCAGGGCCGGGCTCCCGGCGGCCTCCGGGCGCAGGACAAGTTCGATCATGCGCAGCATCTGGCCATCCGGACCCGGCAGGCGATGGTCGTGAATCTCCCCTTGCGCGGGATGATCGTCCGGTACGGACAGCACGAAATCCCACAGCGACCGCGAGCGCAGCAGGCCAGGCCTGCCGGGGATACCGGGCGCTGGCAGGCGATCCACCTGCCAGTAGAGGCCCGCGTAGGGCCGGGTCAGTCGGGGATCGCTCAGGGTGGCGCGGATGACGGGCTGCCCGTCGGTGTCGACGTTGAGATGGGCGGCCAACTGATTGAGGTGCATGCGCAGTTCGGCATGGAACTGGCGGGTGACGTGGTCATGGAAGAGGCGATTCAATCCCCAGCCCGCCAGCCCGAGGCTGAGGAGAATCCACAGCAGGGTGCCGAGCAGGAGCCGTTGCCGCAGCGAAGTCCGCAAGTGGTTCATGTGGGCGGTACCTTGAGTCGGTAGCCCAGGCCGCGCAAGGTTTCGATCAGGTTGTCGGGGAGTTTCTTGCGCAGGCGCCCGATGAAGACCTCGATAGTGTTCGAGTCGCGGTCGCTGTCCTGCGCGTAGAGTTGGTCCACCAGTTCGCTGCGCGGGATAAGTTCTCCGGGGCGGTGCATGAAGCAGGCGAGCAGCTTGTATTCATGACTGGTCAGATTCAGCGGTTGGCCATCCAGATAAACACTGGCGCTGCGCGTATCGAGGCGCAACGGACCGCAGCGGAGCTCGTCGCTGGTACGCCCGTGGGCGCGCCGGATCAGCGCCCGGATTCGGGCCAGCAGTTCTTCCATGTGGAAGGGCTTGGTCAGGTAATCGTCGGCCCCGGCGTCGATGCCGGCCACCCGTTCGTGCCAGTCGGCCCGGGCGGTGAGAATCAGCACCGGCATCTGTCGACCGGCGCTGCGCCAGCGTTTGAGAACACTGACGCCATCCAGCAGCGGCAGGCCAAGGTCGAGAATCACGGCGTCGTAGGTCTGCTCGTGACCGAGAAAATGCCCATCGATCCCGTCGACCGCCGTATCCACCGTATAACCTGCGGCGCTGAGGGTGCCGGCGATTTGTTTGGCCAGCGTGGTTTCGTCTTCGATCAGCAGGAGGCGCATCAGTGCCGCCCCTCGTCAGCCGGGCGCGGCGCGCGTTCTTTCGCCTCAATCAAGGTGGCATCGCGCGCATCGATTTTGAGGGTGCCAATACCGCCGCCCGGTCGTAATTGTTTGATTTCATAAATCCAGCGCTGCCCTTTGCGCTCCAGTTCCACTTCGAGAATCTGTCCGGGATGGCTGCGCTCAAGACGCGCCAATACTGTGCCCAGCGGCAGGATTTCGCCCGCAGCGAGCGCGTCGCGGGCGCGGTCGTGATCCGGGGCATCGGCATGGCAGGTCAGCGCGATGAGCCAGAGGCCGCCGAGCAAAATCTGGCGCAAGCCCATGTTCACCGGATGCGGTAGCTGGCGTGGCAGGCGACGCAGGTGCCCGTGAGTGCCGAAAGGTGTTGCATGGCGGCCTGGCGATTGCCTTTGGCGGCAGCCTCGGCAAAGTCGCTGGCGGCTTGATGGCCGGCCATGCCCAGCGCGTGCATCTCGCGGGGCATTTGCGGACCGGGGCGAGCCTCGAAGGGCAGTCGGGCATTTTTGCCCATGGCACTGCGACCGAGCCCTTCTTCGGCGACCTTGGCCGCTTCGCTGAGCTTGTCTGTCGCCAGGAGGCTGAGGATTTCGTTGAGCGCGATCAGGTTGTCACGCATTTCCTGGCGCAGGGTTTCCTGGGCGGGGGCGGGCAAGGGGGCAAGCATTCGGAAATCGTCGGCCTGGGCCAAGAGGGGGAAGAGGGCAAGCAGACAGATGAGGCGTTTCATCGCTTTTCTCCGGTGCGTTTCATGGGTGTGGACTGAGCGGGATTCAATCAATCTCCCGGCATCTGCCGATTGTAGCCCTCCCCAGGGTGAACGGCAGGTGAACGCCCCGTTCAGCTTGGGTTCAGGGCGTCCCCGGCACAGTGCGGCCATCAACCACTGTTTCAGGAGCGTCATCATGCTGAATCCACTGTCTCAATACATGCCTGCGGCGCTGTTGGGGATCCTTGTCGTGTTGCCTGCACAGGCGGCTGGCGATCCGGTGACGGCACCCTATGCCGCCGAGCTGCGTGCGGTCGACCCGGGGTTTTCCGGATTTTCCACGGCGCAAGGGCAGGCCTTGTATCGCGGGCGCTTTACTGGCGGCAAGCCGGATACGCCCTCGTGCACGACGTGCCATGGCGATAACCCGCGGCAGCCGGGGCGCTCGCTGACCGGGAAAGCCCTGGCGCCGATGGCGAGTACTGCTTCTCCAGCGCGTTATGCCGACCCGGCCAAAGTGGAGAAATGGTTTGGTCGCAATTGCCGCGAAGTCCTTGGCCGCGAATGTACGCCCCGCGAAAAGGGCGATTGGCTGAGTTATGTGCGCGGTCAATAAGTCCGTGATCCGGGAGGTATTCATCATGATTCAACGTCTTGTTCGACCTGTTTTACTGCTGCTTGCAGGTGTCGCTTTTTCATTGGTGTTGCTCAACCGGGTTCAGGCCGGCGGCAGCCATTATTTCCCGCCCGTCGCCGATCCCCTGGTGAACGCGGAATGCGGCAGCTGCCATCTCGCCTTTTCTCCCGCCATGCTGCCGGCCCGTTCGTGGCAGGCCTTGATGGGCGATTTGAGGAATCACTTCGGTGACGATGCCTCGGTCGACCCGGTCACGGCGGAAAAAATCCGGCGTTATCTGGTGGCGAATGCGGCAGATGCCCGTGGTCAGCGCCAGGGGGAGCGATTGCTGCGGGGGCTGGCGCCTGAGCGCGTGCCGCTGCGGATTACCGAGTTGCCGAAATGGGTGAGCGAGCATCGTGAGCTTTCGGCCCGTAGCTGGCGCGATCCCAAGGTGCGCAGTCGCGCCAATTGCACGGCCTGCCATGCCGATGCAGCGCTGGGTTATTACGAAGATTGAGGTTGCTGATGAAACCGTTGATTGCCGGACTCATGGCGCTGCTGGCATCGCTCTGGGCGTGGGCGCTCCTGGATGCCACGACGCCCCCCGAGGCGCATCCGGCCTGGCTCTGGCGCCAGGAAGGACTGAATTTGAGTGGGCTGATGGCGATCATGCTGATGTCGCTGAGCATGTACCTCGCCACCCGGCCACGCTGGCTGGAAGGTCTGTTGGGGGGGATGGACCGGGTATATCGCACGCACAAGTGGGCGGGGCTGCTGAGCGGCGGCTGGGCGCTCACGCACTGGCTGATCGAGATGTCGGATGATGTGCTGAAGGCCTGGATCGGGCGGGAAGGGCGTTTGCCGCGCGAGCATCTGGGGGGCGTGCTGGATGCCTTGCGTGATTTGGGCAAGGATCTTGGCGAGTGGGCCATTTACGCTTTACTCGCCATGTTGCTCATCACCCTGTGGCGGCGCGTGCCTTATCGCTACTGGCGCAGCGTGCATCGTGGCATGCCGCTCATCTACCTGATGCTCGCCGCGCATGCTGCCCTGCTGGCGCCAACGGCGTATTGGACGCAACCGGTCGGTGCGCTGATGGCGGGCATGCTGCTGGCCGGCACCTATGGTTCGGTTGTCGCCCTGTTCGGACGGATTGGCTCACCGCAGGCACATGCAGGACAGGTGATCGCAGTGGTCCCGCGAGGTCAGGGGGTGATGCAGGTGCGTTGTCAGATGCAGGCCGATTGGCCAGGGCATCAGCCTGGACAATTTGCCTGGGTGCGTTTCGCTGAGGCCGAGGGCGCCCATCCCTTCACGCTGGCGGCTGCAGATCGTGGCGACGGCAGCCTGACGTTTGAAATCAAGGCGCTGGGCGAGTACACCGCAGCGTTGTCGCAGCGCCTCAAGCCCGGCCTGCCGGTCCGTATCGAAGGCCCGTATGGGCGCTTTGTCCTGAGGCGAGTCAACCCGGATCGCGCCCAGTGCTGGGTGGCGGGCGGTATTGGCATTACGCCGTTTCTCGCGTGGCTGGAGGCCTTGCCGAATAGCGGATTGCGCATGCCTGCCGTGGTCCTGCACTACGCCATCCGCAGTCGCGCGTCGGATCCGCTGCTTTCCCGGGTACAAGCCCTGTGTGCGGCGCTACCCAACGTCGATCTGCAGGTGCACGCCGGCGATGATCCGGGCGCAAGCGCGTGGCTGTCCCGGTTGGGTGAGCAGGATGATGGGCGAAAAAGAGAGGTCTGGTTCTGTGGACCGCAGGGACTGGCGGATCGTTTGCATGCTGCATTGGCAGCAGCAGGAAAGACGCCGGCCGCTGTCCATCAGGAAGCCTTTATGCTGCGTTGAGTTTTGAGTTCGATATAAATCAATGGCTTGGGATGTGTTCCGAGGCGTTTTTGTGGCGCGAGCGCATTTGTTGGTAGCCAA
>JAKLLI010000021.1 GCA_023150195.1 Azonexus sp. | reverse complement strand
ATAACAGGCCCGAGGCGGGCAAATCGGCGGCGTGGTTGCCGAGGTAGCGCTTGTAGATGGACAGCGCAGGTTCGCCGTCGAGTTCATGAAGCACATTACCGCTACAGCGGGTAACCCTTCGGGCAGGCCCAAAGGGTTCCCAACCGCCAAAGGAACCATGTCCCAGCATCAGCTGCGGCCCCTGCAGGCCGATGGCCACGATGCGGTCATCGCACAGTCCATCCGGCCCCAGAGTCCAGGTCTGCCTGAAAGCGCCCCCATCACCCGCCAGTCCGCCGGAGATGGGGATGGATTGCCCCAGCGCTTCGGAGAGTCCGCGGACCAGTGCGCTGCCATTGATACCAACGCCGGGCCCGAACATCAGAATGCCCCGGAGTTCGGGATGGCTGAGCTTCTGCCCCAGGCGGTGACCGGCTGTGAACGAATCTTCCATGTCGGCAAGCGCCGTACTGGCAACCGAAATGTGTGTCGCGTCGAAGTGGACCGCAGTCACCACGGCGCTTTCGTCAAAAACGCCCGAGGGGTCGATTTCTCCGGCCGTGGAACAGCCGACCAGGTGGGTATTCGAGAAAGTTTGTCGCAACTGCTTGCCCAAACCTGCTTCGGTCAACAGCCGAATGCCCGAAAAAACCAGCAGCAATTGGGGCTGGATCGCGGCCAGCCGGGCAAAGGCCGCAGCGCTCTGATCGACGCTACGGATGGTCTCCTGATGAATTTTCATTTGGTCTTCCCCTTGTGGCAAAAATAGCACAATCGCCAAGAAATAAATCCGGGTGGAGGCTAGAATTTACGCTTTCCCAGTGGATGCCCTGCTATGTCCTTGCCCGTGCCTGACGAAGAAGCGCTTTTGCATAGCCAGCGCCTGTCCAGCGCCATCGCCGCCGAGATTCGAGGCCATGATGGCTGGATCTCCTTCGCCGATTACATGACCCAGGTGTTATACCTGCCGGGGCTGGGTTACTACTCGGCCGGTGCGCGAAAATTCGGTGCGGCGGGGGATTTTGTCACCGCGCCCGGCTTGAGCGGGCTTTTCGGTCAGGCCCTGGCCCGCCAGGTGGCGCAGGTGATGGCGGCATCGGCGCCAGTGATTCTGGAAGTTGGTGCCGGCACAGGTCGATTGGCGGCCGATTTGCTGGCCGCACTGGCGGCCATGGACGCCCTGCCCGAACGCTATCTGATTCTGGATTTATCCGGGGATTTGCGGGCGCGCCAGCGGGAAACGCTTGCTGCCGCGGTGCCGGAATGGGTTGATCGGGTGACCTGGCTGGATGCGTTGCCCGAGCACTTTGCCGGTGCCATCGTGGCCAATGAGTTGCTTGATGCCATGCCGGCCCATCTGGTGGTTTGGGCAGCCGATGGGCCCATTGAAATGGGTGTGGCGCTGAATGCGGAAGGCGGTTTTGTCCGCGCCGGCCGGCCGGCAACGGGTGAGGTGCTGGCGGCCGCCCGTGAGATTGCCGAGGCCTGTGCCCTGCCCGATGGCTACTTGATCGAACTGGGGCTGGCAGCGCGCCGCTGGTCGGCAGAATGGGGGAAGCGGCTGGATAAAGGTGCCCTGCTCTTGATCGATTACGGCTTTCCCCGACACGAGTTTTACCACCCGCAACGGGGCGAAGGCACGCTGATGTGCCACTACCGCCATCACGCCCATCCCGATCCCTTTTATTTACCGGGATTGCAGGATGTCACGGTCCACGTCGATTTCACGGCGATGATCGCGGCGGCGCATCCGGCCGGGCTGGATCTGCTGGGGTATACGAATCAGGGCCAATTCCTGATCAACTGCGGCATCCTGGATTTGCTTGCCGCCCTGCCTCAGGACACGCCCGACTATGTGCGTGCGGCGGGTGCGGTGGGCAAACTTGTGATGCCGCACGAGATGGGCGAACTGTTCAAGGTGATTGCCATCGGGCGCGGGATGGACGAGCCGCTGTGTGGCTTTTCCAGCGGCGACCGAAGTCACCGGCTTTAGCCTTAGCGGCGGGCCAGCTCGCGGAAGCGGTTGGGCTGGCCAAGGACCAGCCGGCCGAAATCATCGAGCAGGGCCTGGTCGACCGCGGCCGGGCGCAGCGTGAAAATCGCAGCCCCCAGACGTTCCAGATTGCGGGTTTCGAGGATCAGCACACCTTTATCGAAATCCGCGCGCCAGCGGGCGCTGACGGCGATTTCGCCACGCACGTGGAAGTCAGCGCGTTCAAGATGCCGGCGCTCGTTGCGATATTCCTTGCAATTGAACGGTAGACCGTAATCGAAGAGCACGGTGCGGAAGCGGTCGATACTGGGGCCGTCGCGTTCGATCAGGAGGTTTTGCTTGCTGTTGAGCCGATAGCTGAAACTGACCAGTTCGACGAGTGCACCGGCACTTTGGCTTTGCGAACGGTAATCGACGAAGCCTTCCGTCCAGCCCAACTGGCGGAAAACGAATTTTTCCACGAGCAGGAAATCCCGCGGCACATTGGGTTTGATGATATTGAGCTGCTGCACCACGTCATGCAGGTAGAAAAATACATGCTTGAGTGCCTGATCCAGCGCTTCGTGGATGCTGTTGCGCGCGGCCTGTGCGGAATGCTGTTCCTGCTGCCGCTGGTCGGCCTGTGCCTTGAGTTGGTCGAGCAGGCTGCTGCCTTCGCCCAGGCTGAGTTGGGGCAGCGGTGTTTCCTGGCTGCGCACAGGTTCGGGTTTGGCGATTTCCGGCTCGATGCGCGGGTTGACCGTGGCGTGCTCTGCCCTTCGTCCCGGCAGGATGTCGGGGAAGCTGAGATCCGGGTCGGCCAGACAGGGCGACACCTTGATGGCCATTTGTTCGTGGCGGGTCTGGCGCTCCACGGCGTCGAGATCAAAAGCTTCAATATCCGCGACCAGCGAGGCCTCCAGGGCTTCGATGTCACGCGCGGTGCGGTCGCTCCCCTCGCGTCGGGCGCGGAGTGCAGAAGCAATGGCAGCAGCAATATCGGGTTGATCTGGCATGGTCGTTTCAATCAAGCAGGCGAACACTTTACCAAAGTTATAGGCCGTTTTCCAAGGGCGAGCCGGCTGCAAAGCCTCTTGCAAGCAGCGTCGAGGCGGACATTCAGGCGGCAGGTAATTGCGCTGCGAGCCAATCGGTGATCAGGGCCACGACGTCTTGCCACCCGGCTTCGTGCGTGATGGCATGGCCCATGTTGCGGAAAATGTGGGCGTGTTCGCCATAGGTTTGCGCGCAGGACTGGACGAGAAACGCCGGCACCAGCATGTCTTTTTCGGCACCGACGATCAGCAGTGGCGGGCGGTGCATGCGATAGACGTTGGGCAGATTGAACATGGACATATCCCAGAGTGCGCGCTGCGATTCGGTCTGCATCTGGGTGAGCCATTGTGTCAGCATGGCTTCATCCGCTTCGCCGGCAAACAGGGCTTCGCGCAGTGTGCGGGTGTCTGTCCCCTGCCCGCTCATGATGCGGTTGATTTCCAGAAAGAGTTCCGGTTTTTGGAACATCAAATGAAATTGCGCCGCGATCAGGCCTTGTGGCGGAACCGAGCACAATAGCGCTGCCGCCGGCACCGGGTAGCGTTCCAGATATTTCTGGACGACGAAGCCGCCCATCGAATGACCGATGAGAACAGGGTCGATGCCCAGACCCTCAATGACGGTGCGCACGTCGTCCACGTAATCGCTGATCGAGTGCCAGTGGATATGTTCGTGCCCATGGCTGCCGCCGTGACCGCGTAGCGATAGCGCATAGCAAGGATGGCCAGCCGCCGCCAGGGCCGGCAGAAAGGTTTCGGTCCACATCCAGCCGCCGGCAAAAGCCCCGTGGACGCAGAGCAGCGGGGGTTTTCCGGCATCCCTGGCAGGATGGCAGGCGTAGACTTCAAGGCCGGCAATGTTTTGTTGGGTGATCATGAGTGACGGGCCTTTGCCGTGGTTAAATGCGGTTTTTTCCGGTGCTGCGAATTTCATGCTGAAGTGGCTGTTGACGCTGGTTGTCGCAATATTTCTTCTCGGGATCGTGACGCCGCATGTCGCGCGCTTCATTCGGTTTGGTCAGTTGCCGGGGGATTTCAGGTTCAGATTTCGTGGCCGGGAATACCGCTTTCCCTTTGTGTCCATCCTGCTATTTTCCGCCCTGCTCTGGCTCGTCGGCCGGATGATTTAAGGTGTCACGAATCGCCTGGATGCGGGCCTGACGGATGCGTTCGGGAATAGGGCTGCGGTCCACGCAGTCGCGGGCGATTTTTCCGGCATCGACTTGTTTGACCGCCTTCAGCACCTCGCGCAGGTAGTCCATCGCCGGATAGGGGCGATTTTCCCATCCGCCGCGACCGGTGTAGTCGCACAGGCAACTGGCCAGCAAGGCTTCGAAGCGTTCCGGTCGACGCAGGGCCTCGCACTTTTCCAGCAAGTCGACCAAGGTGCTGGCGCGCATTTCCCGGCAGCGGTGAACGGTGCCGTGATGCTGGGCCATCAGGCGGGCCAGATCTCGGTAGTCGTTCGGCACGCGCAGGCGCTCGCTCATGGCTTCGCAAAGCCGAATGCTGCGGGCTTCGTGGCCGATGTGACGGGGCAAAATGTCGGCTGGCGTTTCTGCCTTGCCCAGATCGTGGCAGAGCGCGGCATAACGGACCGCCGGACCAAAGCCGCGGCGGGCGGCCTGGTCGATGACCATCAGCGTGTGAACGCCGGCATCGATTTCGGGGTGGTAGTCGGCGCGCTGGGGCACGCCAAACAGGGCATCCACTTCCGGTAGCAAACGCGCCAGTGCACCGCACTCGCGCAGCACTTCGAACATGCGTGAAGGCCGGATTTCCATCAAGCCCTTGGCCAGTTCCTGCCAGACGCGCTCGGCGACCAGATGATCGACTTCGCCCGCACTGACCATGGCGACCATGAGGTCCATGGTTTCCGGCGCAATGGAAAAATCGGGAAAACGGGCGGCAAAGCGGGCAATGCGCAAAATGCGCACCGGGTCTTCCGCAAAGGCGGGGCTGACATGACGCAGGATTTTGGCCGCGAGATCGCGTTGACCGTGGAAGGGATCGATCAGGCTGCCGTCCGGCGCCCTGGCCATGGCATTGATGGTCAGATCCCGGCGGCTGAGATCCGCTTCCAGCGTGACGTCCGGCGCAGCGTGGAAACTGAAGCCGTGGTAGCCCGGTGCGGTCTTGCGCTCGGTGCGGGCTAAAGCGTATTCGGCGTGAGTGTCGGGGTGCAGGAAGACCGGAAAATCCTTGCCGACGGGCCGGAATCCCTGCGCCAGCATGGCTTCTGGCGTTGCGCCGACAACCACGTAATCGCGATCGTCGGCGTTGCGGCCAAGCAATTCATCACGAACGGCGCCACCAACAATGAATATCTGCACGGTGGCCTTGTCGTGAAACTTAGCGCCCGGCGCGGAAGCGGAAGCCGTCGAGCTTGCCCTTGGGGGTGTTGCGGGCGACGTAGGTGGGGGCGATCGATTCGAGCGCGGTCGGGCGCCAGTTGGCCGGGGCCTTGCAATTGGCGTCGCAGACACTGTCGACCTGCATGGAGCGCAGGTTGTCCGGCGACATCAGGGGATTGGGGGCCAGCCACATCAGGCCGGCCTGCAGATAGGCCCAACCTTCGGACAGCGGCAGGATACGGGCATTGCTGCCGGTCAGTTCCACGGTGTAATCCACCAGTTCACGCAAGGTGTAGGTCTGCGGTCCGACCAGATCGTAGGCTTGACCATAGGTGTCGATATCGCCCAGGGCGTCGACGAAGGCATCGGCGACATCGGCGACCCACACCGGCTGGAAGCGGGCGTGACCGAAGCCCAGCGGGAAAATCGGCGCCTTGCGCAGCACATTGGCAAACATCGACATGAAGGAATCCCCCAGACCAAAGATGACGGACGGACGGAAGACCGTCACATCCAGCTCGCCGGCAGCGGCCAGAATCACGGCTTCGCCGTCGCCCTTGGAGGCCAGGTATTCGGAGGGTCCCTTGGGATCTGCCTTGAGCGCGCTCATGTGCACCAGCCGGCGGACACCGGCAGCCTTGCAGGCGGCAACGATGGTTTTCGGCAGTTCGACATGGGCGTCGGCGAAATCCTTGCTGTAGGGCAATTGCACATCACGGCTATGCAGAATACCGACCAGGTTGATCACGGCATCGTGACCACGCACCAGATCGGTCAGGGTTTTCAGGCAGTGGATGTTGGCCTCCGGCATTTCCACGCCGGGTTGCATGATCAAGGCTTTGTTCCGTTCACGACGGCGGGTCGGCACGGTGACCTGAATGCCGCGCTGTGAGAGGCGATTGACGATGTAGGTACCGACAAAACCGCTACCGCCGAGCAACAAGACCTTCTTGATGTCCATCTGGAACCCCGATATTAATGTGATGTGTGCAAAAACAGCATTTTACGGCAAGGCGCCCGTTTGCGCTCAAGGGAGATCGCGGTCCTTGAAGTTTTCGTTGCCGCCCGGCGTTACTACTCCCAGCCGGTTTTTCAGGGAGTCCGGTCGACCATTGAATTGCGCTGAATAATAAACCGCGTTGCTCATCACCTTTTTGACGTAGTCGCGGGTTTCGCTGAAGGGAATGGTCTCGGCGTAAATTGCACCTTCCATCGGCCGTTCGCCACGCCAGCGCTTGGCGCGACCGGGACCGGCGTTGTAGGCCGCGGAGGCCAGCACCGGATGGTTGTCGAGGTTTTCCATGACCAGCCGCATGTACGACGTGCCCAGTAGCACATTGACTTCGGTTTCGTTGACCCGTCCCGGGTGGAAATCCTGCATGCCGATTTTTTTCGCGACCCACTTGGCGGTCGCGGGCATCAATTGCATCAGCCCCGAGGCGCCGACGGTGGATTTGGCGCTGGTGATGAAGCGGCTTTCCTGACGCATCAGGCCGTAGACCCAGGCATCGTCGATTGCCTGCTGGCGGGCTGCCGGGCGGATCTGTTCGCCGTAGGGGGCAAGAAAACGCAGGCTGTAATCGTGTTCGTTGCGGGTTCGATCGGCGGTGTTGATGGCACGGTCCCAGATGCGGTTGCGCTTGGCCACTTCAGCGGCGGCCAGCAAAGCCCGGTCATCCATGCCGCGCAAGGCCCAGTTCCATTCGCGCACGGCTTCGGTACGCATCTCGAGGCGGAACAAGGCCAGTGCGCGTTGCAGCGCCGGGTTGTCGGCTGCCTGACGTAGCTCGTCCGCCGTCGCCGGCGTTGCCTTGGCTGGCACGACCAAGGCCTTGCCCAGTTCTTCGTCGGCGAGATTGCCGTAGAAATTGGCTTGACCGGCCAGTTGACCGAACAAGGCATCGGCATCCGTGGTGCGCCCGCCGGCCTTGTAGGCCCGTCCAAGCCAGTACACCCATTCCGGGCGCTGGGCCAGCGCGGTCGGCATGGCCTGAATGGCTTCCTTTACAGTACCCCAGGCTTGGGCGCGCAAGGCAGCGCGGACTTTCCACTGATGGTTTTCGTCGCTGAGGGGCGTTTTCTCAGCGCGCGCATACCAGTCAAGGGCCTCGGGCAGGTGCCTGCGCGCGGCCTGCAGGGCAATCTGGCTCCAGGCCCATTGCTTTTCGCTGGCCTGCATTTGGGTCTGGCGTGAGAGCAGCATGCTGGCGGCGACCGTGGGATCGTTGCTCGCCACTTTCTGAATGGCGATCGCCGTCAGTTCACGGCCACTACGGGTACTTGCCCAATGGGCCGGTTGTTTGGCCAGGTAGCTGGCCGCATTTTTGGTGGCCTGTTCAAAACTGCGACTGTCGGGCATCTGGGCGTCCGGCAGGTAATTCAGGGTTGTGCGTGCGGCATTGCTGCGGTTCGCTTCAATTTGCAGATGCGCCCTGGCCCAGACGGCATCCGCATCCACCCGGCCGGTCGTGACTTGCAAGTCGATGAGGGGGCGGCAGCCTTCGGGCGGCTCCAGCATCTCCAGCCAGAGTGACTGGGTTTCCTCGATCACCCGGCGATCGCCACGCGCCCAGCGGGCTTGTTGTGCGTAGCAGGTGATTTCCGGTTCCGGCGCTAGCACCCGAGCGTATTCATTATCGATGGCGTTCCACGTGGAACGCTTGCCCAGCCAGCGAATCCAGTCGGCGCGGAGTTTTTCGGCCAGATAGCTGCCCTCGTTTTTGGCGAGAAAAGCCGGTATACCGTTGCTGTCATCGCGCGCGAGCAGGTTGCGCAGGCGATAATTCTCGGCATAGCTGGCTAAAGGATGATTGCCAATGTCTGCGGCGCTCTGCTCAAGGCGCCGGAAATCCCCGGTGCGGAAAGCTTCGCGGGCAGCGAGGAAGGTGAGGTCGCCAGCGTCTTGCGCCAGGGCGGCGCAGGAAAGGGTCAGGGCGATCAGGGTGAAGCTCAGTTTCATGCGGGGAGTATTCGGTGACAGAGGATTTGACAGGAAGTGCAGCGTGGAAAAAGGCGGTCCGGCGTGAGATGGCGGCGCAGCGGCTAGCGCTTGGGACCGATGCGCACGCGACGCGTTCCGCACGCATTGCGCATTATCTCTTGTCCGGCTTTCCTGTGCCTGACGTCTTCGCATTTTGTTGGCCGATTCGCAACGAACCGGACGTGATGTCCATCGTTAATGCCTGGGTTGCACACGGCGCGCGCGCCGCTTTGCCCGTCGTGGTCGGCGTCGATCAGCCGCTGGCGTTTCGCGCCTGGACGCCGGATGCGCCACTGGTGCCAGATCGTTACGGCATTCCGACGCCGGTGGCCGGTGACTGGCTGACGCCCGGCTGTATCCTGATTCCGGTGAATGGTTTCGATCCGGCGGGTTACCGGCTGGGTTACGGCGGCGGCTATTTCGACCGGACGCTGAGCGCGATGGCGGAACGTCCGCTAACTATCGGCATCGGTTTCGAATTGAATCGTCTGCCCAGCATTCATCCGGAAGCGCACGATCAGCGACTGGACTGGATCGTGACCGAAGCTGGCGCGTTCAAATCCGGCGCGTGAGGCCGTAGACCGCAATCGCCATCAAGCCGCCGGCGCTGCTGGTGCGCAAGGCCTGGGCCAGGTCGTAGAGCCCCGTCTTCAAGGCCAGTTCGACGCTGTGTCCCTGATACAAACCGAGTAACAAGGCGCCGCAGCCCATCGTCGCCCAGAGCCAGCGATCCGACGTGCGCCCGACGGGACGCAAGGCGCGCTCCAGTGCCAGGCCGCTGGCCAGCGCATCCGCAAGCAGGCCCACGACCAGGGCGATCAGGCTCAGGCTGTAGGGGTTCAGCGACATGCTTGACTCAGGCGCGTCAGGGCTTCGTCCAGCGTCGCCCGGGTGCAGCCGAAATTCAGCCGCAGCCAGCCGGGGGCGCCAAAGTCGCGGCCATCGGACAGGCCCAGCCCGTGCGCTTCGAAATGCTGGGCGGGATGCGGCAAGCCGAGTTCGCGAACGTCCAGCCAGGCCAGATAGGTGGCTTCGACATGGGTCATTTTGATGCCGGGGAGCGCGTCGACCGCCGCTTCCAGCCGGTTGCGGTTGCCGGCCAGATAGGCGCACAGTTCGCGATGCCAGTCGGTGCTGTCCCGATACGCCGCTTCGCAGGCCGCCAAGCCCAGCACATTCACGTGCGGCACGATGCCGTCCATGGCGCGCAGAAAACGCCGACGCAGGCTGGCATCGGGTATCACCGCGAAGGCGCAGCCGAGGCCGGGAATGTTGAAGGTTTTGGAGGGCGCCATCAGTGTAATGCTGCGGGCTGCGGCGTCTTCTGACAGGCTGGCAAAGGGAATGTGGCGTTTGTCCGTATCGAGAATCAGGCCGCAGTGAATTTCATCGGAACACACGATCAAGTCGTGGGATCGGGCGAATTCCGCGAGATCGAGCAGTTCCTCGCGTTGCCAGCAGCGTCCGACCGGATTGTGCGGGTGGCAGAGCAAAAAAAGCCCGGTGTCTGCGGTCAACGCGCCCGTCAGGGCATTTTCATCCATCACCCAGCGGCCCTCGCGGCACGCCAGTTCGGCTTGCTGGAGCGGGCGCCCCGAAAAACGCGGTGCCGATAAAAAGGGGGGATAAACCGGTGTGGTGGTGAGTACCGCGCCGTCCACGGCACGGCAGGCGATGTTCAGGCCGCTGACGAGGCCCGGCAGCCAGACCAGCCAATCCGCGTCAATGCACCAGCGGTATTCATTTTCAAGATGAGTAAGGACTGACTCAACCAGCGAAGGCCAGGGGCTGCCGTAGCCAAACACGCCTTCCGCGATGCGCGCTTGCAGGCGCGTCAGCACCGCGGGCGGCGCGGCAAAATCCATGTCCGCCACCCACATCGGGAGGATGTCGCGACCGGCGTACTTGCCCCATTTGATACTGTCGGAGCCGCGCCGGTCGAGGGGCGTATCGAAAATACTCAAACCTCGAGATGCTGATAAAGCGCGGTCGACAGATAGCGCTCGCCGAAGGACGGAATGATCACGACGATCAGCTTGCCGGCGTTTTCGGGGCGTTTCGCGAGTTCCAGCGCGGCCCAGGTGGCTGCGCCGGAAGAAATCCCGACCAGCAGGCCTTCTTCGGTGGCCATCCGGCGTGCCGTGGCGAAAGCGTCGTCGTTCTTCACGCGGATGACTTCATCGTACACCTGCGTATTCAGCACGCCCGGCACAAAACCGGCGCCGATGCCCTGAATCGGGTGCGGCCCCTTGGTACCGCCGGAAAGTACCGGCGAAGCATCGGGTTCGACCGCGACAATCTGCACGCCCGGTTTTTTCGCCTTGAGCACTTCGCCCACGCCGGTCACCGTGCCGCCCGTGCCGACGCCCGCGACGAAAATGTCGACCTTCCCGTCGGTATCGCGCCAGATTTCCTCGGCGGTGGTGCTGCGGTGAACCGCCGGATTGGCCGGATTTTCAAATTGCTGGGGGATGAAATAGCGGCTGTCCGATGCAGCCAGTTCTTCCGCCTTGCGAATTGCGCCCCCCATGCCATCGGGGCCGGGGGTCAGGATCAGTTCGGCGCCATAGGCCTTGAGCAGCAACTTGCGTTCGCGGCTCATGGTTTCCGGCATCACGAACGCGGCCTTGATGCCGCGCGCTGCGCAAACCATGGCCAGCCCGATGCCGGTATTGCCGGAGGTGGGCTCCAGCACCACGGTGTCCGGCCCAATTTTGCCTGCTGCGATGGCGGCGTCGAGCATGGCCACGGCAATTCGGTCCTTCACGCTGTGGCCCGGGTTGAAAAACTCCAGTTTGGCGACGACGGTAGCCGCGCTGCCCTCGGTGACACGATTCAGTTGGACCAGCGGCGTGTTGCCGACCAGTTCGGTAATGTTGTTGGCGATATTCATGGGCGAACTCCAAAGGTTGACGCTGTCAGTCTAGAGCGCCGAAATCCGACTGAAAAGAATGAAAATTTCGTTCGTTATGCCGAAAATGAATTAACCAAGGAAAAGCTTGTACACCGGGTTCTCGCTTTCATCCCAGTGGGCGTAGCCAAGGTTTTTGAGGAAGGCCTTGAACTCGTGCATTTCATCCGGCGGCACCTGCATGCCAACCAGCACGCGGCCATAGTCGGCACCGTGGTTACGGTAATGGAAGAGGCTGATATTCCAGCCGGCACTCATCTGGGTCAGGAAATTCATCAGGGCACCCGGGCGTTCCGGGAATTCGAAGCGGTAAACCAGCTCCTTCATGCCCTTTTCGCACACGGCGGGCGCATGTCCGCCGACCATGTGGCGAACGTGATTCTTCGCCATTTCATCGTCGGTCAGATCGATGGTCGGATAGCCGTGCTTTTGCAGGCTGTCGATCAGCTTCAGCGATTCCTTGCGGTCAACGACCTGTGCGCCCACATACACATGCGCCTCGCTGGCGGTGTGGTAGCGGTAGTTGAATTCGGTGATGTTTCGATTGCCAATCAGGCCGAGGAATTTTTTGTAGGCGCCGGGCTTTTCCGGCAGCGTCACCGCAAACACCGCTTCGCGCTGTTCGCCGAACTCGGCACGCTCGGAGACAAAGCGCAGGCGGTCGAAATTCATGTTGGCCCCGGACGTGACCGCCACCAGATTCTTGTCCTTGAGCTTGTGCTGGCGGGCGTATTCCTTGGCCCCGGCCACCGCCAGTGCACCGGCCGGTTCGAGAATCGAGCGGGTGTCCTCGAAGACATCCTTGATCGCCGCGCAGATGGCGTCGGTGTCGACCAGAATGATGTCGTCGAGCAAGTCCTTGCACAGGCGGAAGGTTTCTTCGCCGACAAACTTGACCGCCGTGCCGTCGGCAAACAGCCCGACTTGCGGCAGACGAACCCGTTTGCCCGCCGCGATCGATTGCTTCATCGCATCGGCGTCGAAGGTTTCCACCCCGATGACCTTGATTTCCGGACGCAGGCGCTTGATATAGGCCGCAACCCCCGCCGCCAGACCGCCGCCGCCGATGGCGCAGAAAACGGCATGGATGGGCCCATTGTGACGGGAATGCTGACGCAGGATTTCCATCGCCACCGTGCCCTGCCCGGCAATGACTTCGGGATCATCGAAGGGATGCACGAACGTCAGCTTCTCGGATTTTTCCAGTTCCAGCGCACGCGTGTAGGCATCGTCGTAAGACGAACCGGCCAGTACCACTTCGCCGCCCCGCCGCCGCACCGCATCGATCTTGATCGCCGGGGTCGATTCCGGCATGACGATGACCGCCCGGCAGCCCAGCTTGGCCGCCGACAGCGCCACGCCCTGCGCATGATTGCCCGCCGATGCGCAGATCACCCCGCGCTTGAGCTTTTCCGCAGACAGGCTGGCAATCTTGTTATAGGCGCCACGCAGCTTGAACGAGAACACCGGTTGCATGTCCTCGCGCTTGAGCCAGAGCTTGTTGCCGGCGCGGGTCGAGAGATTGCCGGCCAGATCGAGCGGCGTTTCGACCGCCACATCGTAAACCTGGGCATTGAGGACTTTTTCGAGATAATCCGGGTGCATGGTGCGCAAATCGTAAAGGCAAAGGGGGGATTCTACGGGTGGAGTGGCTAAACGTCACGGCAGAACAAGGACTTGGCGGGCTGTTTCTGGCCAGCTTTCTGGCGTCCACCGTGTTGCCCGGCGGTTCCGAGGTGTTTCTCTGGGGCTTTTTGAAATTGCACCCGGAACAGGTGTCGACCGCACTCCTGCTCGCTACCCTGGGCAATACCGCCGGTGGCATGACCTCCTGGTGGTGTGGTCGTTATCTACCGCGCTGGAAGAAACTGGACACCCTGCCCCAACGCGACAAGGTCGAGCGCTGGGGCAGTCCGATTTTGCTGCTGTCGTGGGCACCGCTGATCGGCGACGCGCTTTGCGTTGCCGCCGGCTGGCTGAGACTTCACTGGCTGCCCTGCAGCGTGTTCATGGCCTTGGGCAAGGCCGCGCGGTATTGGCTGGTGGCACAGGCGGCGCTGGCAAACTGAACCACTTGTGCAGCGCTGCGGTCCACAGGCGCCGCGTGTTGCGTCGCGATACGCTAAAA
>JAKLLI010000409.1 GCA_023150195.1 Azonexus sp. | reverse complement strand
CCTCCAGCAATTCCGCCTGATTTACGGTTCCATGCGGCGCCACTTCAAACGGGTTGAAGAGCGTTGAGGCATGTCCGGTTCGCACATGTGGGTGCTGCAGGAAGTGCAGCGCTCGCCGGAGATCGGTATCAGCGATCTGGCGTCGCGGATGGGGATTCATCAATCGACCTGCAGCTTGCTGGTCGATCGGCTGGTGACGCTGGGCTGTCTGACCAAGCGGCGTCGGGAATCGGATCAGCGTCGCGTTGGCCTCTATCTGACCGATGTCGCTTTGAAAGCACTGGCCGATCTGCCGGGGCCGGCCGAAGGTATTTTGCCGGAAGCGCTGTCGGGGATGCCCGGTGTCAGCCTGAAAACCTTGCATATCAACCTGGATGAGTTGATCCATCACTTGCCCGGTTGCGACGAAACCTATGCCAGCATGCCGCTGGCCGATATCGTGAAATCACCGAATGAAGCGGATTGAATTGTTACTGAAAACCTGTTTGCCCTGGGTGGCCACGGTGTGGCTCACGGGCTGTGCGCTGGCACCGGCCGATGGCGGGAACGAGGCTGAGGCAAACCCGGCAAAGGCCCAGGCTGGCAAAGCCGTCGCACGCCCGGTGGCAGCACCGGAACGCGCCGCCCCGCCCCGGGTGATCGATGAAGCCAACAACGTCTTTTTCGCGGCGGGCGCCGTTGAGCCTGAGCGGAATGCGCGGGATGTGTTATCCCGCCACGCGGCCAGGCTCAAGGCGCAGGAGGGGCTGGTCGTGACCCTGGTCGGCCATACGGATGATTTGGGCAGCCCTTCTTACAACCTGGCGATCGCCGAGCAGCGGGTGAATTCGGTGTACAGCATTTTGCGCAGCTTGGGCGTGCCAGCGATCCAGATTCGCCGTTATGGCCTTGGACGCGATCTGGGTGACATGAACTGCAAGACAGCGGCCTGCCGCAGCAAGATGCGTCGGGTGGAGCTGGTTTACGAACCCTGAGTGGTCTGGGTGTCGATCAGGGTGAAGGGGACGCTAAAGCGGAAGGTAGTGCCCTGACCCGGCGTACTGTCGATCGCCAGGGCGCCGCCCATCAACTCCAGCAGTTTGCGCACGATGGGCAGACCCACCCCGATGCCGCCGTGCCGCCGGCGCGATGAGCCATCGGCCTGAATCAACAGGTCGTTGAGCATGGCCAGTTGCTCCGGCCGAATCCCATCGCCGGTATCGTGTATGCTGAAAATCAGCGTTATGCGCCCATCTTGAATTGCACCAGCCGCGACCGAGAGTTCGATTTCCCCGTGGTTAGTAAATTTGATGGCGTTGTCGATCAGGTGATCGAACACTGCGCACAGGTGGTTGAGATCGCCTTCCAGCAGTTCCGGCAGATCCGGGGGCGCGGTCTGGGTCAGTTTGAGACCCTTCTGTTCCGCTGCCTTGCGGTGGCCGGTCAAAATATTGGGTAGGAGTTCGTTGACCGCGAACGGCGTGATTTGCGGCGCGATCTGTCCCGCTTCCAGCGACGAAAGCTGGATCAAGTTTTCGATCTGGCGCATCAACACCTGGGCGGATTCGGTCAGGGGCGCCAGCAGTTCCTTTTGGTTCTCCGTAGGATTGTCGTGCATGAGCAGGTCGGAAAGGCCGATGATGCCATTCATGGGCGTGCGCAATTCATGGCTGACATTGGCCAGGAATTCGGTTTTGGCGCGATTGAAATGCTCGGCGCGGATTCTGGCGTCTTTGTCGCGTTCGAGGCGTAGCGTCTCTTGCAGGGTTTCGTGAAAATAATCGGCGCTGCGGGTGGCGGTGACCAGAAACAGGAAGGTCATGACACTGAAGGCCACGTGCAGCGCATCCTGCCCGAAAGCGGCAATGCTCACTGCCAGCACGATGGGCCAGCCGTAGGCGCGAAACACCACGCGGTCGGCAGCCAATACCGGAACAGCGCCGGCGACCATGCCTGCCATCACAAAGGCGGTGAAGAGCTCCAGCGTGACGCTGCCCGCGGTCATGATCAGCAGGCCGCCCAACCCCCAGATGATCCCGGCCGCACCCGCGCCAATTAGTGAGCGTTGGCGCCAGCGCCAGGCATCGGCGTGTTGTATTCGGGACTTTGCGGCCTGGTAACGGATGGCCAGACCGTAGCGGGCCAGTGCGATCCCCACCGCTGCGGTGCTCCAAAGCAACAGCAAATGTTGAGGTACTTCATCCCAGGCCACCCAGGTTATGAACAGCGCGTTCAGGATGGAGGTGAGCTGGCCAATTTTCAGGTTACGGTAGAGCAGTTCAACCTGACGGCTGAGAATGAAGGGATCGGCGCTGGGGGGCATGGCGGGTATTAGTGCAGCACCTGGGCGCTCGGGTCGTCGAAAATCGCGGCGACGTCCTCGGCGGAAAAACGGTAGTCGCGATTGCAGATATCGTCGCGAATCAGGATTTCGCCGTGTTCGTCCAGGATGGCTTCGGCGTCTGCCCGGCCGATCCCGCGAATCATGTCGCGCACCTTGTCCCAGTCTTCCGGGCAGTGATAGACCACGGTTTGTGCGTCGTAGAGGCGTAGACCGCGGCTTTCGATTTCCTCATGAAACAGGCGGCGCAGCAGGGTTTCTGCATCCAGTGCCAGCAATTC
>JAKLLI010000408.1 GCA_023150195.1 Azonexus sp. | reverse complement strand
GGTGAGCCTTCATGGCAGTCGCCTTGGGGTGATGGACGGCCCGGTTGGCACATTGAATGTTCGGCCATGAGTTCGCAATTGCTGGGGCAGCATTTTGATATTCATGGCGGTGGACAGGATCTGCAATTCCCCCATCACGAAAATGAAATCGCCCAGTCTGAAGGGGCCAATTGCTGCACCTTCGTCAATTACTGGATGCATAACGGTTTTGTTCGGGTCGACAACGAAAAGATGTCGAAATCCCTAGGTAATTTTTTCACGATCCGGCAGGTACTTGAAGCATATGATCCCGAAGTGGTGCGTTTCTTCATCCTGCGTGCCCAGTACCGCAGTCCGCTGAATTATTCCGATGCGCATCTGGATGACGCCAAACGCAGTCTGGACAGTCTTTATTTCGCATTGCGCGATGTGCCGCCAGACGAGGTGGTGATCGACTGGAAAAATCCTTACGCGGCCCGGTTTGCTGCCGCACTGAACGAGGATTTTGATTCCTCCGGGGCCATTGCCGTGCTTTTTGAGTTGGCGGCAGACGCCAATCGTCAGAAACAGGGCGCATTGTCCGGCCTGTTGAAAGCCCTGGCCGGCGTTATTGGTTTACTGGCGCGCGAACCGGCTGATTATTTACAGGCCGGCGGCGCCGCCGGCGGCTTTGATGAGGCGGCGATCGAGGCTTTGATTGCTGCCCGTGCCGCGGCCAAGCAGGCCCGGAATTTTGCCGAAGCCGATCGTATTCGCGATGAATTGAAAGCTGCCGGGATCGTGCTCGATGACAGCCCTCAGGGAACCCGTTGGCGGCGTGCCTGAGTCCGGCGGTCGACGTCGTTACTGAATGAAAATGGCCCGCAGCGAGCGGGCCATTTTGCATTGACGAGTTCCGAAAACCGCTTAGCGCAGCACTTTTCCCCCGGCGCCGATCACCGTCAGCTCAACAAAACGCGAGCCTTGTCGGGAACTGGGGCTAAAACCCAAGCGATAGCCGCCAAGGTCTGTGCCGCCTAGGCTCTCTAGTGCTGTTACCAGCTTGTCGCGGGTGAGGTCGCGCCCGGCACGGCGCAGGCCTTCGACCATCGTTCTCGCCATCAGGTAGCCTTCCATACCGTAGTAGGAATAGCTGTCGCGTTTTTTCGAGAGTTTTTGATATTCCCGAACAATCGGAACGATGTCATTCCAGGGGTAGGGCACCACCTGGGAGATACCGATACCGCGGGCCTCGGCCCCCAACTCCTTGATCAGATGTTCAGTGCCGACCGGCGAGAGGGTCATGAACATCGGATTTTGCCCCTGCTGGCGCATGGCGCGAACAAAAGCCGCCGTGGGTTTATAGAGGGTCACCATGACCACCGCCTGTGGGCTGGTTTTGCCAATGCTGTCCACGGCAGCCTTTACGTCGAGCGAATTGCGGGCAACGGTACCCACTGCCGAAGGTGCAAGGCCATGTTTTTTCAGGGCGGCGGTGACGCCGTCCAATCCGGCTTTGCCGAAGCCGTCATCCTGATAAAACACGGCGATCTTGCGCAGTCCCAGCGACACCATCTGGTTGATGATGGCTTCGGTTTCATCCGCGTAACTGGCACGGACGTTGAACATGTAGCGGGCATTTGGATTAGCCGAGAGCGGCTCGCGCAGGGTGCCGGCACCGGAAATGGTGCCGACCAGCGGCACATGGGCCGGCCCAAAAACCGTATTCATGGCTTCGGTGGTGGGGCTGGAGCCATAGAAGGCGAGCAACGCGAACGCATTTTTGTCCTGAATCAGGCTGCGGGTATTGGCGACGGTTTTTTCGGTTTC
>JAKLLI010000407.1 GCA_023150195.1 Azonexus sp. | reverse complement strand
CAGCAACTCATGCAAGGCGCCGGTGCGATTGGGTGCCGACATGATCAGCGAAGTTTTGTCGCGACCGGAGATGCCGGCATCCTGCTTCCCCATCACGAGGAAGCGCGTGGTGTTGTTCGGCTCGTCCTCAATGTTTTCCATCAGTTTGGGCAGGGCAAATTGCTCCGCCGCCGCAACACCGGCAATCGCCGCCGTCCCGGGTTCCTCTGACGCCATTTGCGCCGCCAGCGAATTGCTGGCGACCGAGATACGCGGCACACCCGGCAGGTTGTGGTTCAGCCATTCGTGGCACTGCGCCAGCGATTGGGCATGGGAATACACCTTGGTGATTGTGCCCAGGCTGCTTTCCCTGGATAGCAGGTTCTGATGAATCCGCAGCACGACTTCACCGCAAATCTTCAATTGCGTCCCCAGGAGCAGATCCATACTGCGACCCACCGCGCCTTCGGTCGAATTTTCCACCGGCACCACGGCATAGTGCGCATGACCGGATTCCACTTCGCGGAACACATCGTCAATCGAGGCCTGCGGCAGCAAACGCGCCGCGTGGCCGAAATGCTTGGTGGCAGCGCTGCCGGTAAACGACCCGAGCGGCCCTAAAAAGCTGATGCTCAAGGGGGCTTCCAGCGACAGGCAGGCCGACATGACTTCGCGGAAGAAAAAGGTGATGGTTTCGTTCGCCAGCGGCCCGGCATTTTCCGACTGCAAACGGCGCAAAACCTGCGCCTCACGCTCCGGGCGGTAGATAAAGCCGGCATCACCGAATTCCGCCTTGATTTCCCCCACTTTTTGCGCACAGCGCGCGCGCGCATTCAACAGGCCCAGAATCTCGCCGTCGATGCGGTCTATCTCGGTACGTACCCCGGCCAAGGCCTTTTGCAGTTCGTCATTCATGGAATCAGCCCTTGCGTGCGGCAAAATCGTTCATGAAGTCCACCAGTGCCTGCACCCCGGCAAGCGGCACGGCGTTGTAAATCGAAGCTCGCATGCCGCCGACCGATTTGTGTCCCTTGAGCGATACCAGACCAGCCGCCTTGGATTCGTTCAAGAAATCGGTATCCAGTGCCTTGTCGGCCAGCACGAAGGGCACATTCATGCAGGAGCGGCAATCCGGATCGACCGGGTTGGTGTAAAACCCGCCGGATTGATCAATGCATTCGTACAAAATCCGCGCTTTTTCCGCGTTGACCGCAGCCATCCCGGCCAGCCCCCCTTGACGCTTGAGCCACTGGAACACCAGACCCGCCATGTAGATGCCATAGGTGGGTGGCGTATTGAGCATGGAACCATGTTCCGCCATCACGGCGTAATCCATGACGGTCGGAATCGTCAGCGGTGCCATACCGAGCAGGTCACGGTGGATGATCACCAGCGTCACCCCGGACGGCCCGATGTTTTTCTGCGCCCCGGCGTAAATCATGCCGAACTTTTCCACGGGCACGGGACGGGAAAGAATGTGTGACGACATGTCGGCGACCAGCGGTACGCCGGTTTCGGCAATGCGCTCAGCCGGAATCTCAACGCCGTGGATGGTTTCGTTGGTGCACACATGCAGATAGGCCGCGAAGGGATCGAGCTTGATCTCCTCCGCCGTCGGCAGGCGGGTGAAACCGCTGGCTTCCGTGTTGGCCGCACAGCGGACGGAACCAAAGCGCTGGGCTTCCTTGAAGGCCTTTTTCGACCAGGAACCAGTGACGATGTAATCCGCCGAACGTCCCGCCAGGAGATTCATCGGAATCTGGGCAAATTGCTGCGTGGCACCGCCTTGCAGGAACAACACCTTGTAGTCGGCAGGGAT
>JAKLLI010000020.1 GCA_023150195.1 Azonexus sp. | reverse complement strand
CAATCGAGATCGCCCCCGCGCCAAGAATAATCGTGACAAGGAAGAAGAGGCCAATAAAACCGGTCGCATAAAACACCGATTTACGGGCTTCCTTGGCGTTCGGCACGGTGAAGAAGCGCATCATGATGTGTGGCAGGCCGGCCGTACCGAAGAGCAGGCCCAGCGACAGCGAGAAGGCAGAGACCGGATCAGCCATCAGCGAACCCGGCGCCATGATCTTGTCGCCCTGCTTGTGCGATTCGACGGCCTTGGCGAACAGGGTGTCGAGCGACCAGCCGAATTGCGACAAGGTCAGCAGCATCAGCGTGATCCCCCCACCGAGCAGCAGGCAGGCCTTGATGATCTGCACCCAGGTCGTTGCGGTCATGCCGCCGAAGGTCACGTACACCATCATCAGGATGCCGACGACGGCCACCGCCGTGTTGTACTCCAGCCCGAACAGCAGCTGGATCAACTGGCCGGCACCGACCATCTGCACGATCAGGTAGAAGCAAACCACGGTCAACGAACCAATGGCCGCGAAGGTACGGATGCGGTTTTGATCGAGACGGTAGGAAGCGATGTCGGCAAAGGTGAATTTGCCGAGATTGCGCAGGCGTTCGGCCATCAGGAAGAGAATGATCGGCCAGCCGATGAAGAAGCAGACGGCATAGACAAAGCCATCGTAGCCCTTGAAGTAGACCATCGAGGTGATACCGAGCAAGGTCGCTGCCGACATGTAGTCACCGGCAATGGCCAGGCCATTCTGGAAGCCGCTGATACCGCCGCCGGCCGTGTAGAAATCGGCTGTGGTCTTGGTTTTGCCAGCAGCCCACTTGGTGATGCCCAGCGTTGCCAGGACGAAGATCATGAACATGGCGATGGCGCTGACGTTCACCGGCTGCTTTTCGACACCTTCGATGGCGCCGCCGGCAGCAAGAACAGAAAACGAGACAGCAAGCAAACACCCTGCGATCAGTGCGGTAAGGGAGCGCTTCATTTGCGAGCCTCCTTGAGCACTTCTTCGGTCATACGATCAAACTCGCCATTGGCACGGCTAACGTAAACGCCCGTCAATAACCAACCACCAACAATGATCAGCGCAGCAATCGGCCAACCGATGGTCAAAATACCGCCTTCAGACAACTTGCTCGCGAAAAGTTGCGGCTGCGTGGACACGAAAAACATGAAGGTGTAATAGGGCAACAAGACGACGAGGGACAAAATGATGGCGAAGCGCGTGCGCTTGCCGACCAGTTCGGCGAATCGCGGATTGCTCCGAATCTTCGCCTGAATATTGGGTTGTGACATAGATCCTCCTAAGAACCCCGTGGTTTTCTACAAAAGTGTTTTGCTGTTCTCTTGGTGATTTGTTGGCTGCCGGGTCGTCTCAAAATATCGAAATCGCCCTGCAGTCCGAATTACATATTTGGATAGTTCGGTCCACCGCCACCCTCCGGCACCGTCCAGTTGATGTTCTGGGTCGGGTCCTTGATGTCGCAGGTTTTGCAATGCAGACAGTTCTGCCCGTTGATCTGCAGACGCGGCTGGCCTTCGTCCTCACCGAGGATTTCGTACACCCCGGCTGGGCAATAACGCGTTTCCGGCGAGCCGTATTTCGCGTAATTGACGCTGATGGCCACGCTTTCATCCTTCAGCCGCAGGTGACACTGCTGGTTTTCCTCGTGGTTCGTGGCCGAAAGGAAAACGGAAGAAAGGCGGTCGAAGGTCAGTTGACCGTCGGGCTTGGGGTAGGCGATTTTGGGATGACTCTGCTTGTCGCCCAGTTGCGTGTGGTCCTCGTGGTGATGCAGGGTCCACGGCGCCTTGCCGCCAAACACATAGGTATCGATGGCGCCGTAGGCCAGGGCACCCCAGAGTCCCCATTTGAACGCAGGGCGAATGTTGCGCACGGTGTACAACTCTTCCCAGAGCCAGCTTTTCTTGATCTGTTCCGCGTACTCGCTGGGTTCGGCACCGGCGTTGTCCTTCCCGAGATGCTCGAAGATCGCTTCCGCCGCGACCATGCCCGACTTCATCGCCATGTGCGTGCCCTTGATCTTGGGCACATTGAGGAAACCGGCGGTATCGCCAATCAGCAGGCCACCCGGAAAACTCAGCTTGGGTACCGACTGGTAGCCACCTTCCGACAGCGCGCGGGCACCATAGGAAATCCGCCGGCCGCCGGCAAAGGTGTCACGAATCGCCGGGTGCGTCTTGTAACGCTGAAACTCCTCGTAGGGCGACAACCAGGGATTCTTGTAATCCAGCCCGACCACCATGCCGATGGCGACCAGATTGTTCTCCAGGTGGTACATGAAGGAGCCGCCGTAGGTGTCGCTTTGCAGCGGCCAGCCCACGGTGTGTACGATCAGCCCCGGCTGGTGCCTGGCCGGATCGACTTCCCACAGTTCCTTGATGCCGATCCCGTAGGTTTGCGGATCAACGCCATCGCGCAGCTTGAACTGCTCGAACAAGGTCTTGGTCAGCGAACCACGGCAGCCTTCGGCAAAAATCGTTTGCCGGGCGTGCAATTCCATCCCGGGCTGGAAATTGTGGCCGGGCTGACCATCCTTGCCAATGCCGAGATCGCCCGTCGCCACGCCCTTGACCGAACCATCCTCGTGGTAGAGCACTTCGGCCGCTGCAAAGCCGGGATAGATTTCCACGCCCAGCGCCTCGGCCTGCTCGCCCAACCAGCGGGCCAGATTGCCCAGGCTGATGATGTAGTTGCCGTGGTTAGCCATCTGCGGCGGCGTCGGGAGCTTGTAAGCGCCCGCTTCCGTCAGATACATGAGCTTGTCTTCACCCGCCGGGGTGTTCAGGGGCGCACCGCGTTCCTGCCAATCCGGGAAAAGTTCGGCCAGGGCATGCGGTTCCAGCACGGCACCGGACAGGATATGCGCGCCGATTTCCGAGCCTTTTTCGAGCAGGCAGACCGACACCTCCCGCCCGGCCGCTTCGGCCAGCTGCTTGATGCGGATCGCCGCAGACAGCCCCGAAGGGCCGCCGCCAACGATCACCACATCGTATTCCATCGCTTCGCGATCGTTTCGCATGATGGCGCCTTAGAACAGCGGCTCGTCGAGGCCGAGCACGGACGCTGCACCACCGGTTACTTCGGCGGCATAGGCTGCGGCAAAGGGCAGCTGATGCGTCGCGAAATAGCTGGCGGTGGCCAACTTGGCGGTATAGAAGCGGTCGTCGCTGCCTTCGGCCAGACGCTGCGCAGCGATGCGGGCCGACTTGGCCATCAGCCAGCCGCCCACGACGATGCCGGTCAACTTGAGGAAAGGCACGGAACCCGCATGCACGGCCGCGGGCTGGCTGTCGTAGTTGGCGAGAATCCAGTCGCTGGCGGTCGACAGGGCGTTCAGGCCGTTTTCCAGCTGGGCGGCAATCCCGGCGGTTTGCGATTCGGTGGCAATCGCCGCTGCATCGGCACGCATTTCTGCCAGCAGCGCGCTCATGGCGGCACCCGGCACCTTTTCGCGGGCCAGCTTGCGGCCCACCAGGTCGTTAGCCTGAATGGCGGTCGTGCCTTCGTAGATGGTGGTGATGCGCGAATCGCGGTAATACTGGGCCGCACCGGTTTCTTCAACGAAGCCGACACCGCCAAAGACTTGCAGCGCGTTGGACGAGAGTTCCACACCCTGCTCGGTACTCCAGCCCTTGACCACCGGGGTCAGCAGGTCGATGCGGGCTTGCGCAACAGCATCGCCGGCATGCGCCTTGTCGATCTGGGCCGCCGCGTAATAGGCCAGCGTGCGCATGGCTTCGGTGCGGGACTTCACATCCATCAGCAGGCGACGGACATCCGGATGATGCAGGATGGGCTTCTTTTCACCGGAAGCATCGCCGATGATCTTGCCTTGCACGCGCTCGCGGGCGTACCACAGGGCATGCTGGTAGGCACGCTCGGCAATGCCGACACCTTCCAGACCCACGTTGACGCGGGCGTGGTTCATCATCGTGAACATGTAGCCCACGCCCTTGTTTTCTTCGCCGATCACGTAGCCCACGGCGCCTTCGTTATCGCCATAGGACATCACTGCCGTCGGGCTGCCGTGGATGCCGAGCTTGTGCTCGATGGACGAACAGATCAGGTCGTTGCGCTTGCCCAAAGAACCGTCGTCATTGACCAGGAACTTGGGAACCAGGAAGAGCGAAATGCCCTTCAATCCCGGCGGCGCATCGGGCAGACGGGCCAGCACCAGATGGATGATGTTTTCGGCGCAATCGTTCTCGCCCCAGGTAATGAAAATCTTGGTGCCGGTCACCAGATAGCTGCCGTCGCCGACCGCCTTGGCCTTGGTGCTGATGGCCGCCAGATCGGAACCGGCGTTCGGCTCGGTCAGGTTCATGGTGCCGGTCCAGACGCCTTCAACCATCTTCGGCAGATACTTCTGCTTCAGTTCGTCGGACGCATGGTGCGCGATGGCTTCGATGGCGCCACCGGTCAACATCGGGCACAGGGCAAAAGCCATGTTGGCCGACTTCCACATTTCGTTCACCGCCATGGTGACCACAGCCGGCAGCCCCTGACCGCCGTATTCCGGCGAGAAGGGCATGGCATTCCAGCCGGTTTCGCAGAACAGCTGGTAGGCGTCCTTGAAACCGGGCGCGGTCGTCACCACCCCATCCTTGCAGACGGAGCCGACGGTGTCGCCGCCACGGTTGATCGGGTCCAGCACGCCGGACGCAAATTTGGCGGCTTCGTCGAGAATGGATTCGACCAGATCGACGGAACACTCTTCGTTACCGGGCAGGGCGCAGATGGCTTCGATGTCGGCGATGTCGTTCAGAATGAACTGCATGTCGCGCAGGGGCGCAGTGTAAGTACTCATTCACATTTCCTTTGGATTCTGGATAAGGCAGCCGCCGCAGCGGCTGCCGATACTGGTTTTATTCGATGGCCAGTGCCGACTGGGCGTGCTGGCGGAGGACGTATTTCTGGATCTTGCCGGTTGAGGTCTTGGGCAGTTCGCCGAACACCACCTGCTTGGGCACCTTGAAGCGGGCCAGATGCGCGCGGCAGTGCTCGATCATTTCGGCTTCGGTACAGGTGGCATCCAGCTTGAGCTCGACGAAAGCGGCCGGCACTTCGCCCCACTTCTCATCGGGCTTGGCCACGACCGCCGCAGCCACCACCGCCGGGTGACGGTAGAGCACGTCCTCAACTTCCAGCGAAGAAATATTTTCGCCGCCGGAAATGATGATGTCCTTTGAACGATCCTTGATCTTGACGTAACCGTCGCTGTGCACAACCGCCAGATCGCCGGTATGGAACCAGCCGCCGGCAAAGGCTTCTTCGGACGCCTTCTCGTTCTTCAGGTACCCCTTCATCACCAGATTGCCGCGGAACATGATTTCGCCCATGGTTTCGCCATCCCAGGGCACGGGTTGCATGCTCACCGGATCAAGCACGGAGATGGCTTCCTGCATGTGATAGCGGACGCCCTGACGGCCATTGCGGGCAGCGCGCAAGTCGATCGGCAGCTTTTCCCATTCTGGATGCTTGGCACAGACGGAGGCCGGACCATAGGTCTCGGTCAACCCGTACACATGGGTAATATTGAAGCCCATCTGCTCGGCGCCTTCGATGATGGCGGCCGGGGGGGCGGCACCGGCGATCAGGCCGCTGACCTGATGCTCAATGCCTTCCTTGAGCGCCGCCGGGGCATTGATCATCATCCCATACACGATCGGCGCGCCGCACATGTGGCTGACCTTGTGTTCCTTGATCAGGCCGAAGATCAGTGCCGGGTCGACCTTGCGCAGGCAGACGCTGGTGCCCGCATTGGCGGCCAGGGTCCAGGGGAAGCACCAGCCGTTGCAGTGGAACATCGGCAGCGTCCACAGATACACTGCGTGCGGGGGCATGCCCCAGGAAATGATGTTGGATGCGGAATTCAGGTAGGCGCCGCGATGGTGATAGACCACGCCCTTGGGGTTGCCGGTGGTGCCCGAGGTGTAGTTCAGGGCGATGGCATCCCACTCGTCGTCGGGCAAAGCCCATTCGAATTCGGGATCGCCTTCATTCAGGAAGGCTTCGTAATCTTTTTCGCCCAGTGCCTCGCCGCCCGTAAACTCCGGATCCAGCGTATCGATCACCAGCGGCTTGGGGCCGTCGAGCAGGGCCAGCGCGGCCTTGATGGTCGCGGAAAATTCCGGATCGGTAATGAGTACCTTGGCTTCGCCATGCTTGAGCATGAAGGCGATGGCTTCGGCATCCAGTCGGGTGTTCAGGGTGTTGATCACGGCGCCGATCATCGGTACCCCGAAGTGGCACTCGAACATCGGCGCCGAGTTGGGCAGCATGGCGGCCACGGTGTCGCCCTTGCCAATGCCGCGGTTTTTCAGGGCGGAGGCCAGTTGACGGCAGCGGGTATAGCTTTCCAGCCAGGTATATTTGCGCGCCCCCTGGATGACGGAGATGCGCTTGGGGTAAATGAATGCGGAACGCTCGATAAAGCTGAGCGGAGACAGCGAAACAAAATTGGCCGGATTTTTTTCCAGGCCGACAGCGTACGGATTAGGCACTCTACATCTCCTCAAATAACTTGCCAGGGGCTGTTCTCGTTGGGCAAGGTTTTTTTATTGTTCTTTCAAGGATCGCAAAACAGTCTTGCGTAACTATTGGCGGAATGTAACGAATGATTGCACCCCGGATTCGTACCACCGCTGTGCACTAAAATCGTGCGATGGACACCCTTGACCCGTCACCGACCACCCCCGCCGCCAGCCGCATGTTGCAGGCCGGCCTTGATCTGCTGGATCAGGGGCTGACCGTCTTCGACAAGGATTTACGGCTGGTCGCCTGGAACCGGCCCTTTCTCGAGTTGCTGGATTTCCCGGCATCGCTGGCGTACGCCGGCGCTCCCTTTGACGCCTTCATTCGCTACAACGCACAGCGGGGAGAATACGGCCCGGGCGACCCCGAGGCGCAAGTCGCCGAACGGGTGACGGCGGCACGGCAGTTTCAGCCGCATGTCAGCGAGCGCCAGCGACCCAGCGGCAAGGTACTGCTGGTCCGTGGCGAGCCGCTGCCGGACAAGGGTTTTGTCACGCTCTATTCGGACATCACCGAACAGCGTTACATCGAGCATCTGACCGAGCATCAAAACATCCAGCTTGAAGAGCGCGTCCGGCGGCGCACGGCCCAGCTCGAAAACGCCAATGCAAACCTGCGCCGCGCCAATGACGACAACGAACGCATTGCCGCGGCACTCGGCCGCAGCGAAGCCCGTCTGCGCCTGATCAATGACACCATTCCCATCCTCATCGGCTATGTCGACAAGGATGAGGTCTATCAGTACGCCAACAAGGGCTATTCGGACTGGTATGGACACCCTGAAGGGTCAGTCACCGGCCGCGCTGTAATCGACGTGATCGGCCCCCATGTGTATGGCCAGGTGCGCGAACCGGTGCGCCGGGCGCTGGCGGGCGAACAGGTGACCTACGAATACCAGATGGAGCGCCGCGGCCAGCCGGCCTTCGCCCGCAGCACCCTGGTACCGGAAGTCGCGGTCGACGGCCGCATTCTCGGATTTTTCGTTTTCTCCTACGACATCACCGAGCAAAAACGCATGCAGGCGGCGCTGCTGCAGGCCCAGAAAATGGAGGCGGTGGGCCAGTTGACCGGCGGCCTCGCCCACGATTTCAACAATCTGCTGACGGTCATCATCGGCAATCTTGCCGCCTTGCAGGATCATCGCGGCGACGATCCGGCGATCAGCGATTTTGTCGAGCCTGCGCTGCAATCCGCCCGCCGGGGCGTGCAACTGATCAAACGCCTGCTCACTTTCTCGCGCCAGCAGCCGCTGGCGCCGGAAGCAGTCGACATCGCCGCCCTGATCGCCGATCTGGCCAAACTGATCCGCCGTAGCCTGCCCGAAAACATCACCCTCTCCAGCGACCCCGGCCCCGAGCGTATTTTTGCCCTGGCCGATCCGGCCCAACTGGAAAGCGCCCTGCTCAACTTTGCGCTCAACGCCCGCGACGCCATGCCCGATGGCGGCCGCCTGCATTTGGCCGCGCGTGCCGTAACGCTGGATGCCAACGCGGGGGATTTCGATCTGGCTCCCGGCCATTACGTGCTGATCGAGGTCTCGGATAATGGTTGCGGCATGGATGCCGCGACGCTGGCCCGCGCCTGCGAACCCTTTTTCACCACCAAGCGTCTCGGACTGGGCAGCGGCCTCGGCCTCGCCATGGCCTACGGCTTTGCCCGCCAATCGGGGGGCGGGCTGGCCATTCGTAGCGTGCCGGAACAAGGCACCTCGGTCCTGCTGGCACTGCCCCACACCGCCGCCGAATTGCAAACCGGCGATGCGGCGGGTGGGCCGGCAGTGGCCAGCGGCGGCGAACTGGTGCTGCTGGTCGAAGACGATGGCGACGTGCGCCGTGTCGTGCGCCAGCAACTGATCGAACTGGGCCACCCGGTCATCGAGGCGGAAAACGCCACGCAGGCGCTGGCCATGATCGAACAGATTCCCGATATCGCCCTGCTGGTCAGCGACATGCTGATGCCGGGCGGGCTCAATGGGCGGCAACTGGCCGCCGAAGTCCAGGCCCTGCGGCCGGCGATGGGCATTGTCCTGATCAGCGGCTACACCGATGAGGACACGGCGCCCGCTCCCGGCGCCCTGCCCGTGCTGGCCAAACCCTTTACGCGCAACGAACTGGCCCGCGCACTTGCCGGCGCCCGAAAGGAATCCCCATGAAATCCCCGGAAACCGCCAAAGTCATTGCCATTGTCGAAGATGATCCCGATGTCGCGCGCATCATCGAGCAGGTACTCACCGATTTCGGTTTTGCCACCGCCTGGTGCCGCAGTGGCGGCGACCTCTTGCGCCGCCTGCGCAGCATAAGTCCTGATCTCTGCATTATCGACCTCGGCCTGCCGGATATGGACGGCATCGAGGCCATGCAGCGGGTGCGCGCGCAAACGCCTTGCGGCATCCTGATTCTGACCGGACGCGCCCACATCAGCGACCGGGTGATGGGGCTGGAACTGGGCGCCGATGATTACGTGCTCAAACCCTTTGAGCCGCGCGAACTGGTCGCCCGCGTGCGCAGCATCCTGCGCCGCCGCGAAAGCGGCCCCGAGCAGCAGAGTGCACAAATCGCCAGCTTCGCCGGCTGGCGCTTCAACCTCGGCAACAACACCCTGATTGACCCCGAGGGCGGCGAACATCTCCTCAGCACGGCAGAAGCCGAGTTGCTCAAGGCTTTCGTCCATAGCCCCAACCGCATTTTGCAACGTGAAAAACTGATGGGCAGCCGCGATCTGAACCCCAGCGACCGCGCCATCGACGTGCGCATTTCCCGCCTGCGCCGCAAGCTGGAACCCAACGCGCAAAGCCCCAGCCTGATCAAGACCGTCTATGGCGCTGGCTACCTTTTCCTGGCCACGGTCAACTGGGCATCCGAAGGATTTTCCGAGCCCCCTGCGACTTGAGCTGCGCTCAACTGCGCCACCAGGAAATCCATCAACACCCGCACCCGGTGCGGAATGTGGCGATTCCCCGGGAGCAAGGCGTAAATCCCCAATTCGGGCATGGCAAAGTCCTTGAGCACCACCTCGACGCGACCGCTTTGCACGGCGGTTTCGGTGATGAAATCCGGATGACAGGTGATGCCCAGCCCCTGCGCTGCCGCCACCATCAGGACATCGCCGTTATTGGCACTTAAGCGGCAATGCACAGGAAAGGCCTCGAACTGCCCGTTCACCGGAAACTCCCAGGCCTGGCTGCTGCCGGCATTGGTATAGCCCAGGCAGAGGTGATGCGCCAATTCCGCCGGGTGCTGCGGTCGACCGTGGCGCGCCAGATAATCCGGAGACGCCACCACCTGCATGCGCGCGCTGCCCAGTTTGCGCGCCACATCGCCCGCCGCCAGCCGGCTGGTGATGCGCACCGAGAGATCGACGCCTTCCTCGATCAGATTGATGCGCCGATCGCTGAAATCCATGTCCAGCGAGACCTCGGGATAACGCTGTGAAAAATCCACCAGCAGCGGCGCCAGCTTTTTCAGGCCATAACTGAGCGGCACACTGATGCGGATGGGCCCGCGTGGGGCAAGGCGCTCATCCGCCAGCCCGGTTTCCGCCGCTTCCACCAGATTCAGGATCACCCGGCACTTTTCCAGATAGGTCGTGCCGGCAGAAGTCAGCGATAAACGGCGCGTGCTGCGGGCCATCAATTTCGTGCCCAGTCGGGCCTCCAGTGCCGCCACCTGCCGGGTCACCAGCGAACGCGCTACCCCCAGTTGTTGGGCTACCGCCGAAAAACTGCCCAGTTCGGCGACCCGTACAAAGAGATGCATGGCATCAATTCGGTCCATTGTTGCAATTATTGAAATAGTGATTTGCCGATTGTCCGCTATTTCAATGCAAATGAAAGGCCTAAAGTGCCTCCATCAACCACGGAGTGACTGCCATGCCGCCCCCCCAACCCACGCTTTTTGTGCCGCACGGCGCACCCACCTTTGCCTTGCGCCCCGGCGCCGCCGGTGCTGCGCTGGTGGCAATGGCCAACTCGCTGCCCCGCCCGCGGGCCATCGTGATCGCCAGCGCCCACTGGGACAGCGATGTGCCCGTGGTCGGTTTTGCCGATCGCCCCGAGACCGTGCATGACTTCTGGGGCTTTCCGGAGGCGCTCTATGAAATCCGCTACCCGGCCACTGGCTGCCGGGAAGCTGCAGAAGAAGTCGTCGCGGTCCTGACGACCGCCGGTTTCCCCGCCCAAAAGGACGCCGATCGTGGGCTGGATCACGGCGCCTGGGTGCCGCTGCGGCGGATGTTTCCGGATGCCGACGTCCCGGTGATCCCGCTCTCGATGCCGAGTCGCGGCGGCCCTCAAGCCGCCTTGGCGCTCGGTCGCGCGCTCGCCCCGCTGGCCGCCCGAGGCTTTTTGATCATGGCGTCAGGCAATGTCACCCACAATCTGCGCGACTACCAGCGGGCCTATCAGTCCGGCGGGGAGACGCCTCCCTACGTCCGCGAATTTCCAGCCTGGCTGGCGGACAAACTCGCGGCTCAAGACATCGACGCCCTGCTCGACTATCGCCGCCAATCGCCCGGTGGTGCGCAGGCGCACCCCAGCGAGGAGCATTTCCTGCCCCTGTTCCTGGCCCTTGGCGCCGCCGGCGACGGCGCGCACGCCGAGCGCTTTCATGCCGGCATCGATGACTACGTGATCGCCATGGATGCCTACCGTTTTTTACAACACAAGGCCGCAAACGCCTGACCTCACCCCCAACCGGAGAACCTCATGAAAACCTTGACCCACCTCGCCACTGCCGTCGCACTGAGCACCGCCATCGCCGCCCCCGCCGTCGCGGCACCGCAAACCTTCGTGGTCGATAGCACGCACAGCTTCCCGCGTTTTTCGTACAGCCATTTCGGCTACTCCACCCAGCTCAGCCGCTTTGACAAGGCCACCGGTACCGTGGTCCTCGACAAGGCGGCGGGCACGGCTTCGGTCAACATCCTGATCGACACCAAATCCGTGAATACCGGGTCCGACACCTTCAACCAGCACATTCAGGGTGAAGACTTTCTGGATACCGCCAAGTATCCGAGCGCCACCTTCAAATCGACCAAAGTGATCTTTGCCGGCGACAAACCGGCGAGCATCGAAGGGCTGCTGACCCTGAAGGGCATCACCAAGCCGGTGACGCTGACGGTGACGTCCTTCCAGGCCATGCCGCATCCGATGATGAAGAAGGATGCCATTGGTGCCAATGCCAGCACCCAGGTCAAGCGCAGCGACTTCAACATGGGCAAGTACGCGCCCTATGTCGGTGACGACGTGACCATCGACATCGCGCTGGAAGCCATCAGTCAGTAAGTGAATTGCCACGGTGTCGTGGCCTTCCCGCTCATCAGCGCGCCGACTGTCAACAGATCGGCAGTCGGCGCAGCGCTGGTGCTCAGTCGTCTTCGTCGTGCAACTGGAACTTGCTCGCCAGTTGCTGCTGGATATTGCCCGGGACTGCGGCATAGTGGGCAAAGGCAATGGTGTAGCTGCCTTGCCCACCGGTCAGCGACTTCAGGCGCGACTGGTAGTCGTTAAGTTCGGCCAGCGGCACCTGCCCGCTGATCGCGGCCATGCCATGTCCACGACCATCGGTACCGGTGATGTGACCCCGGCGCGACGACAGATCGCCACTCAAATCACCAATCGCTGCTTCGGGAACGATGATCTCAATGTCGACAATTGGCTCCAGCACCATCGGCTTGGCATTGCGGATCGCTTCGATCACCGCTTTGCGGGCGGCAACCGTAAACGCCACTTCCTTGCCGTCGACCGCGTGCGTCTTGCCGTCAAAAACCGTCACTTTCAGATCGTCGACCGCGTAGCCCGCCACCACGCCGCCTTCCAATCCCTGGCGAATGCCCTTTTCGACCGCCGCCATGAACACGCCGGGGATGACGCCACCTTTGACGGCATCGACAAACTCGAAGCCTTCGCCCCGCGCCAGCGGTTCGATGCGCAAATGGACTTCGCCGAACTGCCCCGCACCGCCAGATTGTTTCTTGTGGCGATACATGGCTTCGGCGGGGGCCGTGATGGTTTCGCGATAGGGAATGCGCGGCGGCTGGGTATCGACCTCCAGCTTGTATTGCCCGGCCATACGGGCCAGCTTGGCCTTGAGGTGAATTTCACCCAGGCCACGAATCACGGTTTCGTTGCTGCTGGGATGGCGCTCCACCACGAAGGTCGGATCTTCCATGGCCAGCTTGCCGAGGATGTCGAACAGGCGCTGTTCGTCACCTTTCTTGCGGGTTTCCACCGCCAGGCCGGCCATCGGCTTCGGGAAGGCCAGCGGCTTCAGGTGGATATGGTCTTCATCGTGGGAATCGTGCAGCACGCTGTCAAAAGCGATCTCATCGACCTTGGCGACAGCGCCGATATCCCCGGGCATCAGGCAATCCACTTCCACGAGGTCCTTGCCCTGAACCAGATAGAGATGGCTGGCCTTGAAGGGTCGCTTGCCATCGCCGACGAACAGCGGCATGTCTTTTTTCATGCAGCCCTGATGGACGCGGAACACGCCAATCTTGCCCATATAGGGATCAGCCACCACTTTGAACACATGGGCCAGCACATGGCGCTCTGGATCGGGGACGGCGGCAAAGGCCTCTGCGGCAGAGCCGGGCTCGCCCCGGTAGAAGGGTGGCGGATTGCCTTCCGCCGGATTGGGCGCCAGGCTGGCGAGCACATGCAGCAACTCGGCAATGCCTGCCCCCGTTTTGGCCGAAGTGAACAGGATAGGCACCAAATGCCCTTCGCGCAGTGCCTTTTCGAAAGGGGCATGCAAATCACCCGTCGCAGGATCGGCACCGTCTTCGAGATAGCGGGCCAGCAGGTCTTCGTCTTCTTCGACAATCTGGTCGATCAAGGCACGGTGCGCGGCGGCCACCGACGCAAAATCGGCATCCCCGGCTTCATGCTCCAGCACCTCCACCACATCGGCGCCGCCATGCGCGGGCAGATCCAGCAGCATGCACTGCTTGCCGAAGCGTTCGCGAATGTCGGCCACCAGCCCCGCCAGATCGAGATTGTCGGCGTCGATCTTGTTGACCACGATCATCCGGCACAACTGGCGCGCCTCAGCCGCGCGCATCATGCGCTCGGTCATCAACTCGATACCGGACTGGGCGTTAATCACGATCAGCGCCGTATCCACCC
>JAKLLI010000406.1 GCA_023150195.1 Azonexus sp. | reverse complement strand
CTGGATCGCTGACATCAATCACAACACGGTCTGCCTGGCGCTGCGGCCGGCACAGGGCCGCTTCGGCGCCTTTGGCCTCAGCTTGCAGGCGGTGGACTATGGCGATATCCAGGGAACCATGGTGGCCGACAACGACAAAGGCTTCGAAGATCTCGGCATGCTCTCGCCGACGGCGTTGGCGGTGGGCATGGGATACGCCAAAGCCCTGTCTGATCGCTTTGCGGTCGGCGGCCAGGTGAAGTGGGTGCGGCAACGGCTGGCGGAGAGCACGGTGCCGGGGGTGGGAAGCGAGACCGTCACGACGAAAAACGAAGTCAGTACGCTGGCCTTTGATTTCGGCACGCAGTTCAAAACCGGAGTGAAGAGCCTGACCTTCGGCATGTCGGTGCGGAATTTCTCGCAGGAAATCGAATATGAGCTGGAGAGTTTCCAACTGCCGTTGTGGTTTTCGCTCGGCCTGTCGGCGAATGTGATGGACTGGCTCAAAGCCAATGACGCCAACGCGGCGATGATTCTTTCGCTCGATGCCACCCACCCGCGCGACCATGACGAGCAGGTGATCGTCGCGGTCGAATACCGGCTGCGCCAGGTGTTGTCGGTGCGCGGCGGCTACATTGCCAACAATGATGAAGACGGCCCGACGCTGGGCTTCGGGCTGTCACGCTATGGTGTGCAGTTGGACTATGCCTATGCGCCTTTCGGCGTGTTCAACAGCGTGCAGCGGGTGACGGCGCGCTTCTCGAAGTAAACGACCTGTGTGGAGAAGATGCCATGATCAAGAAAATCAGAGCGGCAGGCTGTCTGGCCTTGCCGCTGGCTGTTCTGTTCCTGCTCAACGCTTGCGAGAGCTATGAGGAAGCGCCGTTGGTCTTCGATCCCAGTGCCGGCGGCGGGGCCGCGCCCACGATCACGCGCGTGGAGCCTCCCAACGCTGCCTTTGCCGGCTTCACCGAAATCAAGCTGATCGGCGATAATTTTTCCAGCCGGATTGAAGACCTCGCCGTCTACTTCGGCAGCGACCAGGCGGAAATCACAAGCGCCAGCAAAACCGAAATCCGGGTGATCCCGCCGGCGCTTCTGGCGGAGAACCTGACCATCAAAGTCGTGATTGCCAACGCCCTCGCCATCGCGCAGTTCACGCCCTACACCCTCAAGCCGGTCAGCATCGAGTATGGCAACTTTACCGACCTGGACGTGGTCTATGCCCTGGCCGTCGATCTCAACGAGAACGTGTATGCCGATCTCAAGGGGCAGGGCGCGGTCAGCAATGTCTTCAAAATCACGCCGCAAGGGGTAAAGACGGCATTTGGCCGGACCAATTTCCCCCAAGCCATTGAAATGCACATCGGCCCGGGCGGCGAGCTGTACCTGCATCGCAGTCTCGGCAACCTTTTCAAAATCGGCGCGAGCGGCGGCGACGCCCAGCCTTTTGCCACGCTGCCCGCGCGCACGGCCTCTTTTGATTTTGATGCCAACGGCAACCTCTTCGCCGCCGGCAATCGCAGTGGCGCGTTCGTGGTGAACGCCGGGGGCACGCCCACCAGCACCGGCAAATTTCTGGCTTTTGACGTGCGGTCAGTGCGCGTGTTCAACGGCTTTGTTTACGTCTTGGCGCTCTACACCGGCACCGATCCTGCGGTTCCCAAATCCGGCATTTGGCGGGCGCAGATTCTCTCGCCCGCGGGTGACCTCGGGAACGAAGAGTTGGTTTTCGATTGGGCCAACTCGGGCGCTTTTGCGGCAGCGCGGTTTTATGCCATAACCTTTTCGCAAGACGGAGAAATCTACGACGTCGGCACCAACAACGCTGATCCTCTCCTGCGCATTTTGCCGGATGGCCGCTCCGAGGCCGTGTACAAGGGCCTGCTCCAGCCCGAGGCCACGCATCTGGTGTGGGGCAATGGCGACTATCTCTACATGAACCGCGGCAGCACGCAAGCAGAACTGCGCCGGGTCATTCGCATCGACATGGGGAAAAAAGGCGCCCCGTATTATGGCAGAAGATGAAGGGGAGGCGCCAATCTTGCACATACAGAAAAAAACGTCATCCCCAATAACTAAAAGGAGGCCGAATGATTCCCCACTCACAGCCTGCCTGTGAGCCGGTGTGTGTTCAACAATAAAAAGGTGGAACCGTCCACCGTCCCATCATTTGTCAAACAGGGAGAGAGTACCATGAAAAACAAGATTCTGTTGCTGGCCAGTGCCGTGTTGCTCTGGGCAGGTGCCAACCTCTTTGCACAAGCCCCCCTCATCAGCTTTGACAGTAACGAAGGCCATTGGTCGCTCTCGCGCGCGGAGGAAGTCAACTCCAGCACCATTGCCGACAACTTCACCGATGTTTACGAGGGCAACGGCGCCATGGAAGTCCGGGTTGCGCTCAGGCACTACGCCTTCTCTTGGGGTACTTGGACCGATTTCAGATACGACTTTCCTGCCGCGGTTGATTTCAAGGATGCCGATGAATTGCGCTTCTGGGTCAAGATCCTCGACAAGCCGTCCTCGACCAAAAGAGCGCTGCAGTTCACCTGTGATTTCCTCGACCAGCCCGCCGGCGCTGCGGGCGGAGAGCTGTGGCGCTACTCCAATGGCACGGGCGACCGTGACATCTTCTACCACACCTCCACGGATTGGTTTGAAGTCGTTATCCCCTTCAGCCGGCTGCGCATGCCAAGCTGGTTCTCTCCGATCAACGGCCAGTTTGACAAAAATGCGGTCGTCACCTTCGCGTTCGGCGTGCACGGCGATAGCACGGTGGCGGACAGCGTCCGTTTTCTGATCGACAACCTGCAGGTGGCAAAGTCGAAACGTGTGACTTCCGTCATTGATTTTGACAGCAACGAGGGCAAGTGGCTTTTGACGAGAGCCGAGGAGGTCAACGCCAGCACGATTCGCGACAACTTTACCGACGTCGTCGAGGGCAATGGTTCGATGGAGGTGGCCGTGGCTTTGCGGCACTATGCCTTCTCGTGGGGCACCTGGACCGATTTCAAATATGACTTCCCTGCTGCCGTTGATCTCACCGGCGCCACCGAGTTTCGGGTGTGGATGAAAGTGCTGACGCCGCCAACCCGTCCCAAAGCGCTGCAGTTCACGGCCGATTTGATCGATCAGCCTGCCGGTGCTGCGGGCGCCGAACTGTGGCGCTGGCCGGCGCAGTATGGCCTCTTTTTCGGCGACAACCAGAGCGGCTGGGTCGAGATTGTCGTGCCTTTCAAAGACATGGCCATTCCAGGCTGGTTTTCACCGATCAACGGCCAGTTTGATCCCAATGCGGTGATCACGTTTGCCTTCGGCGTGCATGGCGACAGCACTGCCGCCGACAGCCTGGTCTTCTTGTTCGACGATCTGCACGTAACCAACGGCACGCCCGTCGCAACCGC
>JAKLLI010000405.1 GCA_023150195.1 Azonexus sp. | reverse complement strand
GCGCTTCGCGTGGTACTCGGCTGGGAGTATTTCGAGGCCGGGCTGATGAAGCTGCGCGGAGAGAACTGGTTTGCCGACATTCAGTCCAGCTTTCCCTTCCCCTTCAACATCGTGCCGCCGGAGATCAGCTGGCAGATGGCCACCTGGTTTGAATTGCTGGGCGGCGCCGCGCTGGTGCTCGGGCTGGCGACCCGCTTCTTTTCGGTGTCGCTGATCGTGTTGACCGTGGTCGCCATCCTGGCCGTGCATTGGCCTGCGGAATGGCACACGCTGGCGGATTTGTGGCGGGGTTATGTGTTGACCGATGAAGGCTTCGGCAACTTCAAGCTGCCGGCAATCTTCCTCGCCATGTTGCTGCCGCTGGCCCTGAGCGGGCCGGGGCGGCTGTCGGTGGATGCCTGGGTTCGCCGGCGCTGGCTGGATCAGCCTTCGGCCGATAGCGCCGCCGGCTGATTCAGGATGCGCACCTCGCGCTGCGGGAAGGGAATGCTGATGCCGTTGGCCTTGAAGGCTTTCCAGATATTCAGGTTGATTTCTGAAATTGCATTCATCTTCCCGGCATCGGGGTCGCAAATCCAGAAACCCAGTTCCAGATTGATGCTGCTGTCGGCAAACTGCGTGATGAAGACGCGGGGCGCCGGTTCCTGCAACACGCGGGGCTGGGCCAGTGCGGCTTCAACCATCAAGACCATGGCTTTTTCGAGGTCACAGTCGTAGGCCACGCCAACCGCCGTTGTCAGTCGCAACTGCGAGTCGGAATAGGTCTGGTTTTGCACGGTGCTGCCGATCAGGGTTTCGTTGGGCACGATGAATTCGGTCCCGCCCGGATGCTTGAGCACCGTGTAGCGGGTCGTGATCTGGGTCACTTCCCCGGATTCCGTCCCCACCTGAATGATGTTGCCGATGCGGATGGAGCGTTCCAGCAGGATGATGAAGCCGGAGACGTAGTTGCTGGCAATCTTCTGCAAGCCAAAGCCCAAGCCAACGCCCAGCGCCCCGGTAAAGACCGAAAGTGCGGTCATGTCGATGCCGACCAGCGACAGGCTGAACATGATCGCCAATACGGTAAGCAAGGCCTTGGCCACGCGCACACCGACGATTCGCAGATTGCTGTCCAGCGTGTGGATGCCCATCAACCGCGCTTCGATCACGCCGGCAATCCACAAGGCAAAGACCACGGTCAGGAAGACGGTCAGCGCGCCATGCAGAATCATCCACAGATCCATCTTCTGCTTGCCGACGGTGAAATGCACCTGCTCCAGGGCTTCGATCACGAAGGGGGCAAGATCGGTGATGTAAAGCGCCAGCCAGCCCCAGACCAGCGCGGCGATGATGCGCTCCCAGGCGGTCAGCCAGGTAGCCTGTGGGAAGGCCTGGCGCAGCACGAACACCACGCCGCGCACCAGCGCCATCGAGCCGAGCAGCGGCATGGCCAGCTTGAGCAGATTCACCGCCATGAACGGCTTGAGCCCCATGATGGCGATGCCTGTCAGCAGCATGCCGATCAGGGGGAAGGCCAGCCGCCCGCCAGCCTCGTTCAGACGCCCCTGCCCTGCGGCATGACGCCCCCGCCACCAGCGGGCGATCAGGAAAGCCCACAGCACACAGGCCGCGACTGCCACCATCTGCCAGACGAAATCCGGCTGATGCGCATCATTGAGCAGGGTGTTGATCAGATGCAGGGCTTCACTACGTTCGCTCATGCCTTGCGCTCCAGAATGGCGGCAAAGAAACCGTCGGTATCGTGCTGATGCGGGGTCAGGCGCAGCATGTCACCTGCCAAGGTGATGCCCTGACGGGCCAGAACCTCGCTGGCCGGCACCAGCGCAAAACCGGGGTG
>JAKLLI010000404.1 GCA_023150195.1 Azonexus sp. | reverse complement strand
ACGTGGTGCGTGGTCCGATGCTGGCCCACAAGGCTCACGAAGAAGGCGTCATGGTCGCCGAGTTGATGGCAGGCCAGGCCGGTCACTGCAATTCCGACACCATTCCCTGGGTCATCTACACCGCGCCGGAAATTGCCTGGGTGGGCAAGACCGAGCAGGCACTCAAGGCTGAAGGCATTGAGTACAAGGCCGGCAAGGTGCCCTTCCTGGCCAATGGCCGCGCATTGGGCATGGGCGATCCTTCCGGCTTCGTCAAGGTGCTCGCCTGCAAGAAGACGGATCGCATTCTCGGCGCCCACATCATTGGTGCCAACGCCTCCGAAATGATCGGTGAGTGCGTGGTGGCCATGGAATTCGGTGCCGCGTCCGAAGATCTGGCCCGCATCTGCCATGCGCACCCGACCCTGTCGGAAACCATCCATGAAGCCGCGCTGGCTTGCGACAAGCGCACGCTGAACTTCTAAGCCGGTTTCTCCGGACACAAAGGCGGGTTGCGGCAACGCACCCGCCTTTTTTTCGTGCTTCTTTGGCAAAATAGCAGCTTAATTCCAATAACGATGACCCAACATGCCGCATAGAAAACTCAAGGTTGCCGCCGAAGGCATGCTCGATGCCTACAAGAATTTGCTCGATGCCCGAGGCTATATTGCCGATGCTGCGCAATTGACGGCAGCCAGCGCGCTGCAATCGCTGTACACCAATTTGCTTTCGTTCAAGGTCGACCGCAGCAGCACCTTCAAGCGCCTGCTCTCGCCGCCCAAGCCGCCCAAGGGCGTGTATTTCTGGGGCGGGGTAGGGCGCGGCAAGAGCTTTCTGATGGATTGTTTTTACGATTCGGTCCCGTACCGCCGCAAGAAGCGCCTGCATTTTCATTCCTTCATGCAGCAGATTCACCGGGATCTGGAAAAGTACAAAGGCGAAACCGACCCCATGCTGAAGCTGGCCGCAGATATTGCCAAGGACATCCGCCTGCTGTGTTTCGATGAATTCCATGTCTCGGACATTGCGGACGCAATGATTCTGGGCCGCCTGCTTGAAGGCTTGTTCAGCCACGGCGTGATCATCGTGATGACCTCCAATTATCCGCCGGACAGGCTCTATCCGAACGGCCTGCACCGCGAAAGCTTCCTCCCGGCCATTGCCTTGTTGAAGAAGCATCTCGACGTGTTCGAGGTCGAGGCCGGGATCGACTACCGCTTGCGTGCCCTGGAACAGGTGGAGATTTACCATCATCCGGCGGACGATGCCGCCGAGAAAAAGATGCTGGATTATTTCCGCATGGTGGCCGGTGAAGAGGGTAAAAAGGGGGGGCGCATTGAAGTGTTGGGGCGTGAGATCGACACGATTCGTCGCGGTCACGGGGTGATCTGGTTTGATTTTCGTACGCTCTGCGGCGGCCCGCGCTCGCAAAACGATTACCTCGAAATTTCCCGCGGCTATCACACGGTTTTGCTGTCGCACATTCCCAAAATGACCCAGCATCAGGCGTCGGAAGCGCGGCGCTTCACCTGGCTGGTCGATGTGTTTTACGACAACAAGGTCAAGCTGATTGCCACCGCCGATTGTGCCGCAGAAGACCTGTACACCGAAGGAACGCAGGCCAGTGAATTCAAGCGCACCGTCAGCCGGCTGACCGAGATGAATTCCCGCGAGTATCTGGCGCAGCCCCATATCGTCGCCCCTTGAGGAGAAGCCCGTGAAAATTGCCCTGAAAGCGGTGTTGACCGCCTGCATCGCCTTATGGGCAATCCTTGCGACTGCGCAGTCACTGGAAATCATCGAACTGCGAAGTCGCACGGTCGACGAGGTCTTGCCAACCCTTTTGCCGCTGGTCGAACCCGG
>JAKLLI010000019.1 GCA_023150195.1 Azonexus sp. | reverse complement strand
CCGAATATGCTGACGGGTTCTGTCGGCAAGAAATTCAGTGAAACTGGCGTTCTGCTCGCCTACCGGGACATCACCCCGGCCGATGTGGAAAAACTGCGTAGCGGACAGACACTGGATACGGTTGGTACGTCCTTTGTCATTGGCATCACCGATCCGATGTGGACGATAAACCTTGAATTTCCCGCGTAAAAATGAAAAACCGTGCAAACACGCACGGTTTTTTCGCTCAATCTGCCGTAGACCGACAGCGAACCAGGCAACACACGCTGAACACTACTGCTCCACGTCGGTACAGGTGTTCAATTTTTGAACACATCGACAGGGCAACATACGCTGCAAACTGCCATCGCGACGCAGGGCGTTTTTGATCGCGCCGGCAAAGTGCAAGCCCACCAGCAACATGCCGATCCACGCGCTGTAGAGGTGAATCAACTTGAATCCGCCCTGAATGCCTTCATCAGGCCAACCCAGCTTGATGACATCCAGCCCGAAAAACTTGAGCGGATAAGTCGAAAAGCTGGACGCGAGATAACCGGCCAGCGGTGTCAGCAGCAGAAAGAGATAAAGCGCGTGATGCGTCGCATGCGCCACCTTGCGCTCCCAGCCCGTGCCACTCAGGGGCGGCGGCGCATGCCGCAAACGCCAGCCGAAACGAACAAAAAACAGCCCCAGCAGCAGTAGACCGAAGGATTTGTGCAGGCCGTAGGCCGCCGTTCGGTCCGGCCCTTTGGGCAGGTCAACCATGGTCACGCCCAGCCACAGCATGTACAAAACCAGGCCGGCCATCAGCCAGTGCAGCAGTACGGCGGGAAAGGTGTAGCGCGCACTGTTCATCGAATGCTGACCCCCCAAGGCAATTCACCCACCGTCACGTCACGCAGCTTTTGCATGCTGGCGGTGTCGATCACCGAGACCGTGCCGGAACGGCCATTGGCGACGTAAAGCTTGCTGCCATCCGGCGTCACGGCCATGTTCCAGGGGCGTTTTCCGACCGCAACCGTCGCCCGCACGCTGTTCGTGGCGACATCGATCGCCATCACCGACGGATCACGTCCATTCGAGACAAAAACCTGCTGCCCATCCGGGTGGACCGCCAGGCCGTTTGGATACTGACCCGCCGTAATTTCCGCAATCACCTGGCGACTGGCGACATCGATCGCATAGACCTTACCCGCCACTTCGCAGGCAACGTAGGCGCGACTGCCATCGGGCAGGAAGGCGATACCGCGGGGGCGCTTGCCCACATCGATGCTCGCCACCTGACGCCTGGCCGCGACATCGATCACGTCCAGTTGCTCGGCCTCTTCGGCACTCACGTAAAGCCAGCGCCCATCGGGGCTGAACACCGCATGCTCCGGATTCTTGCCATGGACCTTGATGCGGGCGATCTCGCGACCTTCCGGCGCCGAGAGCAAGACGACCAGGTTGTCATCCTCCATGGCCACCGCCAGCAGGCGACCATCGGCAGAGAGTGAAACACCTTCCGGCGACTCGCCCAATTTGACGGTACGCAGCAGTTGGCCACTTTTGCGCTCGGCGATCAACAGCGCGCTGCCTTGCGCATCGGTTAAATACAAATGCGCCTCACCGACGGCAATGCCGCGGGGCCGTTTGCCCAAGGCAAAACTGGCCGCCACCTGATCGCTATCGGTGTCGATGACGCTGACCGAGGCCGATTTTTCATTCGGCACATAGGCCAGCGCGCCGGCCTGGGCGCCGGCGGCCAAGCCGAGCAGCACCAGGCCAGCGAGGGTTGTGATGACGGGGCGCATCATGCCGGCAGGAAGGAAATGCCATGGCGCTTGAAGATCGCGGCCAGCGAACCATCGCCCTTGAGCGTAGACAAGGCTTGCGTGACCGCTTCGGCCAGGGCCATCTCTTCGACCTTGACCGCCATCCCCAAGGGCCAGCCTTCAATTTTCAGTTCGGCCAGTTGCGGACGCTCGATGGGGAATTGGCTGGCGCCCGCGAGCGCGGCTTCCAGTTCGGCACGCGGCGCCAGTACGGCGCTGACCTGCCCATCCTTGAGGCCTTGCGCGGCATCGGCGACGGTCTTGAAGTGCACCACGTTATCGCGCAGCCGGCCATTGAGCACGGAAAGCAGGAAAGAGTCGGACAGGCTGGCGGTTTCCACGCCCACTTTTTCGCGCGTGAAAATTTCCAGCGCGACGGCGGCGGAACCACTCAAGGCATTGATCCGCGAGGGATTTCTCGCCAACGCCAGGGTTTCGCGATGGTAGGCGCCGAAAATGCGCACCTTGTCGTTGCTCTTGGCCAGATTGATGTCGACGGGCACATGCAACATCAGGTCGGCGGGCTGGGTACCCAGATAATGCCCCTTCCAGACCATGTTGCGCAGGTCGTCATTCATGTCCTCATCGGCATTGAAACCGACAATTTCTGCAGCCAGACCCATGCGCTCGGCAATCGCCCGACCAATGTCGGCGTCAATGCCCTTGCCGCCCGCCATCGAATACGGCGGAAAATCGTTGTAGACCGCAATGCGCAGCCGGCCCTTCTCGCGAACGGCCTCCAGCGCATCGGCACGGGCCGGCAGGGCCATCGCCAGCGGCAGCCCTGCCAGCCCCTTCAACCACAGTCGACGGTCATTCTTCATGGACGGTCTCCAGCCAGGCACGAATCGACCACATGGCTTCCTGGCTCAGCGTACCTTCAAACGGGGGCATGTAAACGCGACCATCGCGAAACGCGCCTTTACGGATGCGCTGCATAAAGACTTCGTCACCTTCATCGCCCAGGGGCAGGTAGCGCAGATCTGGCGCGATCCCGCCGGAAACGGCGCCCAGCCCATGACAGCGTGCACAATTCTGATTGAACGCAGAATCACCGATGCGAATCGCCAGCGCGTCCTTGCGATAGGGGTTACTTTCTCGCCAATGCTCGCCGAGCGGCTTGAGTCCGGTGACATCCACGGCCTGCGGCACGACATCGCCGTGAGCGAACAAGGTGGCGCTGACAGAACCCAGGGTGAGCACGGTGGCCAGGGTGGCGAATTTGCGGGTAAGGGATTTCACTTTGTCTCCTTTGATGAATACGGATTGCGACTTTTGTGGCCGAAACGTTTGCAATCCTCATGCCAGTGAACAAACCAACCCGTTTTCGCGCCTTTTTTAACCAACACAGGGGAACTGGCACAGCATTTGCTGACAAAAACGCTGCACACTGTTCAACGCGTTGCTTAGAAAAAGGGCAGGTGCTACGTTATGAAACACTACAAAGAAAAAAAGCATGTCCGAGACAACCGGAGGAGAGATGGGAATCATCCAGACCATGGCCGAGCTGCACGGCCAGCAATTGACACAGGCCCGCGAGGTCTTTTTTGACCGTGGCGAATTGCCGGATGGGCTACTTGATCCGCTGATCATTCGCTCCTGGGAACGCTGCCGCCGCTTCGGCCTGCAGGAATGCGGCCTGAGTCCGATCGAACAACCGCTGGACCGCCATGAGCTGAAAACCGAGCAGGATCGCAATCGCAGCCTGCTCAGCCAGGGGCGACCGATCATGGAGCATGTGTACGAGGAAATTCGCGCCTCCGGCAGCATGGTCATTCTGGCCGACGCCAACGGCCTCTTGCTGGACACCGTGGGTGACCCGGACTTCGTCAAGCGTGCCGACCGTATCGCCCTCGCGGCGGGCGCCTCCTGGGATGAAACCCAGCGCGGCACCAATGCCATCGGAACCGCACTCTCCGAGGAATCTGCGGTGGCCGTGCTGGGCGGCGAGCATTTTCTGGAAAACAACGGTTTTCTGAGTTGCTGCGCCAGTCCGATTTTCGGGCCGGACCGGCGCCTGATCGGCGTCCTCGACATTTCCGGCGACTATCGCAGTCAGCAACGACATACGCTTGGCCTCGCGCGATTTTCCTCTGCCATCATCGAAAAACGACTCTTCGAGTTGGTCCACGCCCGCGACATCCTGGTCTGCATTCACGAACATCCGAATGGGCTGGGCAGCCCCAAGGAAGGCATGGCGGCGATTTCCCCCGATGGCCAGGTGCTGGCCATCAACCGCAATTGTCTGGACTGGCTGGGCATTCGCCGGGCAGATGCGGTCAACCGCGACTTTTCCATGGTTTTCGAAAGCCATCTGGCCGCCCTGATCGACCGGCAGCGCAGCAATCCCCAAGGGTTTGTGGAATGCCAGATCAACGGCCGCAAACGTTGCATGCAACTGCGCGGCAACCTGCCCAATCCGCAACTCAGTGGCCGGGTGTACGAAGAACCAGCACCGCGCGCCACACCCAAAGCTGCACCCAGCAGCGCCCCCAGCCGGCGCGCCATCACCCTGGATACCCTCAACACCGGTGACAGCCGACTGCAAATGGCCATCGATCGTGCCCGGCGTATCCTCGACCGCGACATCCCGATCATGATTCAGGGCGAATCCGGGGCCGGCAAGGAAATGTTCGCCAAGGCTTATCACAACAGCGGCAACCGCCATGACGCTCCCTTCGTCGCGCTCAACTGCGCCTCGATTCCGGAAACCCTGATCGAGTCAGAGTTGTTCGGTTATCAGGGCGGCGCCTTTACCGGTGCACGCAAAGAAGGGGCGCCGGGGAAAATTCAGCAAGCCCACGGCGGCACCCTGTTTCTCGATGAAATCGGCGACATGCCGCTCAATCTGCAGGCCCGCCTGCTGCGGGTACTGCAGGAACGCAGCGTGACCCCGCTGGGCAGTACGCGGGCGATTCAGGTTGATATTTCTCTGGTCTGCGCCACCCACCGACGGCTGCGCGAGGAAGTCGCTCGTGGCACCTTCCGCGAGGATTTGTACTATCGCCTCAACGGCCTCGCCGTCACCTTGCCGCCCTTGCGCGAACGTAGTGATCTGCGCGCCCTGGTCAACAAACTGGCGGCGGCCGAGGCGCTCAACCGCGACTTGCCGGTGCGTTTCTCCGAAGGCGCGCTGCAGGCCATCGAGGCCTATCGCTGGCCCGGCAACATCCGGCAATTGCACAACGTGATTCGCGTCGCCATCGCCCTGCTCGACGACGACGAAAGCCTGATCACCGAATTGCACCTGCCGGAAGAGCTTTTTGAAGTGCCGCTGCCGTCGACCGAAGCCTTCTCCGTTCAGGGACACGATCCGTGGGCGGCAGCCCCGCTGGAAGGTGGCCCCGCCGGCAGTCTGGAGGAAATCAGCCGGCAGGCGGCCTTGCGCACGCTGGAAGCCGCTGGCGGCAACATTTCGGCAGCCGCTCGCCAGTTGGGTATCAGCCGCAATACGCTGTATCGCAAACTGGGCAAAATGTAATCAGAAAGGCCAGGGCTGGCGGCTCAAGGCCACGCTAACGATATAGCCATACGCCAGCATCGCCGCCAGGGCATAGCGCCCCCTGGCCGCCCGGTCGGGTGCGCGTTTAAGCGCCAGACTGCCGAGCACGATGTAGCCGAGCAGGCCAAAGAACTTGGCCGTCAGCCAGCTTTGGACAAAGGGAAACTGCTGGCTTTCCCAGGCCATCCACAGCGCGCTGCCCAGCAACAGGCTATCGATAACATGCGGCAGGCGGCGTGCCAGCGGATGCTGGAGCGCGGGCGAAGCTCGCCACATCCACCACGCCCGCAAGGCAAAGCCGGTGCCGCTCAAGACCACGCAGGTCACATGCAGATGCTTGAGCACAAGATAGTTCATGCAGCCTGCCCCAGTGACGCACGGCATGCGCGATAGGCACGCACTGCCTTCAGCAGATTGACCAGCAGCGCGGCATGGGCGAGCAGAAATGCCAAACCTGCGGGACGAGCAAGCCATTCGGGCCAGACACAAGCGGCGGTCAACAGGGCAAAAGCGGCAAAAAACAGGCGCTGTTGCCCGCGCATCGCGGCTTCACTCAGCAACTTGTTCATCGCCGGCACTGGCTTTCCCGGTCCGGCGAGGTTTTGCAGGTGCAGCCAGCCAAGAAAAGGCACGATCTTGTAGAGCATGCCGGTGATGAATCCGCCGTAGCCGCCCATCATGATCAGTACGCCAATCAACAAGGGAAGCGGCGACCAGTCCTCGACAAGCGCAAAGCCGGAAAGCCGCCACAAAACCAGCCCCACCGCCGAGGCCATGCAGGCCACTTGCCAGTAAGCCAGCGTGGCATCGGGCCGCGCCCGCCGGCGTTGCCGTTGCAGGACGAGCGTCATCCCGGCAAAGGCGAGGCCGGCCAAAGCCATCACCCAGGCCGCCAGCCCGCTTAGCCAGGGCAACTGCGCCAACACCGCCAGCGTCCACACGGCAGCACTGAGCGCCAGACTGACTGGCATCCAGACGCTGGCCCGCACCCGATATGCCGGCGTCAGCTGGAACATGGGCACCACCACATAAGCGAGTGTCATGAGCAGGACGGCACTCCAGCCGCCCAAGCCCCAGGTGGCATGCAGGTCAACCCAATCCAGCAAGGACAAGGACCAGCCACTGCCCAAGGCCAGCGCCAGCAACACACCGAGGCCGGCGGTCATCGCCAGGCCGGCAAAGGCCAGTTTCAAACCGCGAATGGTGGGACTGGTCGTGGGCACGGCAAACACCGCCCGCCCGGCGGTCAGCAGAAAAACCAGGATCGCCAAACCCAGCAAGGTGGCGGCAAGGTGCAGCAAACCCGGGGCAGGAAAGAGGAAAGCCCAAACCAGCACCAGCGTACCCAGCGTCAATGTGGCGTGCACGCCGCTCGCAATTCGGGCCGGGTGTGCCAGATTGGCACCGGCCACGACAGGCAAAACTTGAATCAGCGCCCCCAGCATCACCTGCAACATGAAGCCCAGCGTGAACAGATGGGTGGCCGCCAGCGTCAGCGGCGACCAGCGCGAGGCCAAGACCTCAGGGCCATCGACCAGCAACAAGATGCCAGCCAGCATGGCAAACACGGGAGCCGTCAGAAAAAAGCGCAAGGGCGCAGACAGCGGCGGACTCTTGTCAAAGGAAAGCAGTGCCTGCACTGACGCACCCTCAGCAGGTAATCAGGATTTCAAAAGTCCCGTCAGGCTGCAGTTCAACCGACCAGCGATGCCCGTTTTGCTGCAACACGCGGTAGAGGGGGTGCGGCTCGCGATAGAGCAGCAGCAACATCTGCTCGCCGGGCGCCAGCGTGTCGAGCATCTCCATGGTCTGAACAAAGGGGCCCGGTGGCTCGAGATAGCGGGCGTCGAGCACACGCTCGGGCGGCGGCCGGCTCATGCCTGATGCAGCGCCGAACCGATGCGCGCCAGCAAACTGCTCACCTCGGCGCTCAAATGCTGATCGCACATCGGGTAGAGCACGTTTTCTTCCTTCATGTTGTGCTGCTGCATCATGATCAGCAAGGTTTCGCTGATGCCGAGAAAATCCTCGGTATTGCCCTGTTTGAGCGCGTCGACCGCATCCTGGATGAGGCTGCGCATCTGCTCATGTTCCATGCGCATGACCTGGGTGGGCCCCATGGTCATGCCGGTCTGGGCCTCGAAGGCCGGAAACAGGGTGAGTTCTTCTGCCGAAAAATGGGCGAGTGTCGCCTCGGCGAAGCCGCTGAAAGCCGCCAGTGCGGTATCAACCCTCCCCTTGCCCGCGGCCATCTCGGCCTCGGCAAACAGGTCATCGCAATGGCGGTGGTTTTCGGTCAGTAAATCGCGAAGGCTCATGAGCGTATCCAGATCGGTTTGGGCGAAACCGGATTGTCGGTTTCCCGCTGCGCCCAAACCTTGATCGGCATCAACAAGCACGCGGATCAACTGCCGACGATGCCCACCTGCAAATCATCGAACCAGCTGATGAAGCGATGCACATCGGCTCCCCGGTAAATCGCGCCATGCTGTGGGCAGAGCATGTCGATGTCCATTTGCGCCACGCGCTCGCACCAGCGCCGCTTGGCTTCGTTGGAACCCATCCAGCGCCGATGGAAGCCTTCCGCATGCTTGATGTGCGCATCGAAATTCTCGACAAACAGGCCGTCCTGGTCGGCCGGCAACAAGGCGGCGCCCACATCCCCCGAGAAGAGAATCTTGGCCTGGCGGTCGTACAAATGGAAATTGCCTGAAGAATGCAGATAATGCGCCGGCACCGCCTGCAACTGCAGGCCATTCAGGGAGATTTCCATGCCTTCGTCGGGGATGCAGGCGAAGGTTTCCGCCGTTCCCCCGAAATGTGGCACGAAACTGCTCCATAGCCAGCTGACGTAGCAACGCATGCCCGGATTGAATTCCAGCCACAGCGCCAGCGAAGAACAGATATCCGGGTCCTGATGCGAAGCAAACACGGCGCTGAGCGCCGTTGGATCGAATTCGGAAGACAAGGCCGAGAACACCGCCGGAAAAACCTCCGCCCCGCCCGGATCGAGCAGAATGCCCGCCCCGCCATGCGTCACCAGATATTCATTGGTATCCACCAGATGGCCCGGACGCTCGGGATCGCGAACAATGGCCACCCATTTGTGATCGCCATCCTGATAAATGACATTCGTTTTCTTCACGCGACGTCCCCTTCGAAACGATTGGTTTTATTGATCGGAAAAAAAGGCTGAGCGGCGCAAAGCCTGCAGGGAATTACGGATCTCTTCCACGATGCCGTCGAATTCGCCCGACACTTGCGCCAGCGGACCCGCGAATGCCTGGCCGTAAGCGGCCTCGATCTTGGCCGACTTGGCCAGCACGCCACCGAGTTCGACCAGCCGGAAAGCATCCTCCAGCGAGCGCTGCAACTGGCGACGCAAGGCGCCCAGCCGCGAACGGTGCTCGGCATTACCGGCTTCACGACGCTGCAAAATCGCCTGTCCAGCCGGGTTGGCCGACAAATCCACCGCGTCCCGCAACAACTTGGTGTGGCGGATATCCTGCAACACCAGCGACACCTCATTGACGCAGCGGTGGATCAGATCGGTGAGCGAGCCCATGCAGGTGCGCAGGTCCTGGGAGAAGACCCGCAACTCATTGGACAGCACGCCAAAACCCAGGGCCGTGGTTCCAGCCCGCTTGGCCAGAAAAATGGCATTCAAGGCCATGATATTGATCTTGAAGGCCACCCCGACCACGGCCTTGATTTCTTCGTTGATGCGCACAATGCGCAACAGGTCGGCCCCCGCCTGAGGTTTGCCAGCTACGGTCAACGCGTTCGTCATGGTCATTTTTCCAGCACGTAAGTCCCCGGCGCATCGCCGAGCGAAAGATAGTTGCGACGGCTTGTGGGATAGGCATCGACCAGTTCCCCGGTGCGCTCGTTGAGCCAGCGGGTCCAGTCTTCCCACCAAGTGCCGGATTGCGGTTCGGTGCGCTCGTGCCATTGTTCCCAATGTTCGTTGCGCTCGGCATCCGCCACCCGGTACGTTCGCTTGGGCGGATTCACCGGCGGATTGACGATACCCAAAATATGGCCGGACGACGAGAGCGCGAAGCGCACCGGCGCCTTCACATTCACATATTTGCGGATGCGATAGCACTGCTTCCACGGGGCGATGTGATCATCCTCGGCGGTCACGGCGTAGAGCGGCTGCACAATGCGGTCGAGATCGATGGATTCGCCAGCCAGCTTGAGATGATCGCGCTTGACCAGATTGTTGTGCAGATACATCTCGCGCAGGTAAAAACTGTGCATGGCATGCGGCATGCGCGTGGTATCCATGTTCCAGAACAGGACATCGAAAGGCAGCAGGGGATCCCCCAACAGATAGCTGTGCACCCAGTAATGCCAGATGAGGGTATTGGAGCGCAGCATGCGGAAGGAGGTCGCCATTTCGGCGCCATCCAGAAAACCCTTCTGCGCCATCGACTCGTCAATGGCATCAATGCAGGATTCGTCGATGAAGACGTCGATGTCGCCCGGATGGGAAAAATCGGTGAGCGTGGTGAACAAGGTCCAGTGCGCGACCGGCATCTGGTCGGCGGCGAAATGCCGGTTGGCCCACGCCATGTAAGTCGACACCAGCGTCCCGCCGATGCAGTAACCGACCAGATGCACCTGCGGCACCTTGCAGAAATCGGTCGCCACCCGCACCACTTCGTTGACGCCCTCTAACAGGTAATCGTCGAAACGCAGCTCGCTCATGTCGGCACCGGGATTCTTCCAGCTCGTGATGAACACGGAAAACCCCTGATCAGTCAGATACTTGACCATGCTTTTCTTGGCCGTCAGGTCAAGAATGTAGAACTTGTTGATCCACGGCGTGATCATCACGATGGGCATCGCCCGCACTTTGGGGGTGGTCGGCGTGTAATGAATCAGTTCCACCAGGCGGTTGCGAAAAACCACCTTGCCCGGCGTCGTGGCCAGATCCTTGCCCACCGTAAAGGCATCCTGCTCGACCATCAGGATGTTCTTGGCCTTAACGTCGCGAACGAAATTTTCCATGCCCTGACGCAGGCTTTCCCCCTGGGTATCCACGCAACGTGCCATCGCCGCCGGGTTGGTCCAGAAGAAATTGGTCGGCGCCATCATGTTCAACCAGTTGCGTAGCCAGAAGGCCGAACGACGACGCTCCTTGTCGGAAAGGCCGGGGGTTTCGAACAACATGTCTTCGAGGCGGTGCGTCAGCGCCAGATAGGATTCCTTGAGAATGTCCCAGCTGGCGGAGGTCGTCCACGCCGGATCGGCAAAACGCGCATCGTCGGCATGCGGAAGTACGACGTCAGTCGATGGAATCCCCATCGCCCGCCGCATCACATGCGACTGCAGGCGAATGACGTCGCCGGACAAGGCATTGACGGCCCGACTCAACTCCAGTGGATGCATCCACCAGGCCATCTGGGCATTGAGCAACGACCCGGTCATGCCATAGGGGTCGAGTGCCTTGCTGACGGCACGCCCCACCGACTCGGCGGGACTCAAACTGCTGATATCGACGCTGCCATGCTGTCCTGAACCACTCGCAGACATTCCGTTCTCCGGGCTGTGTAACCGAGCCCTATCTTACAGCGATCCAGCACCGCGTGGGCAAGCCGAAAACGCGCAAGATGACCTTTTCACAATGGTTTGAATTCCTTCCGACATGGCGTAGGATGATTCTCAAGGGTTGAGCGACAAACCTGCGCCACAACATTCTGGAGATCACCATGTTCAAGCATATTCTCGTTCCGACCGACGGCTCGGAGCTCTCCCGTTCCACCATGCGCCGCGCCATCTCCTTCGCGCGCGAAGCCGGTGCCCGTGTCACGGCGTTTTACGCCAAGCCGGAATACCCGATTGCCTATTTTGGCGAAGGCGCGCTGCTCGATCCAAGCAGCCCGGAGCAATTCGCTGAAATGACCGAAAAACAGGCCAGCGAGTTTCTTGCCGAGGTCGCCAAACTTTGCCAGGACGAAGGGGTGCCCTGCGCCACGCTCAGCGCAGTCAGCGACCTCCCGCACGAAGCCATCATCGAAGCCGCGGAAAAATCCGGTTGCGACCTGATTTTCATGGCTTCCCACGGTCGACGCGGCATCAGCAGCATTTTGCTGGGCAGTGAAACCAACAAGGTGCTGACCCACTCCAAAATTCCGGTCCTGGTTTACCGCTAAGCGTATTCAGGGCGCAGCGCAATGCGCACTGCCCACGGGAATTCGGCACAACAGTTGCCCGGTCACCGGATCATGAAAGGCCAGTGACATCAGGCGGCCCGTCAGATAGCGTTTTTTCAGCGTGAAATCCTTCGGTTGCGCATGGGTCGCCTTCCAGAATGTCGTGCTTTCCCGAGTGACCGGCTGAGTGACTTGCAGGGTGGCACGCAATTCGGGCGCTTCGCCGACCGAAGCGGGCAAGGTGGCCGAGAACCCGGCCTCGTCGTCATCGCTGCGCGGGTAAAAATCGTAGAGGTTATCGAAGGCAAAAAAGTAGTCGTAACGCCACTGCACACGCATGCGCTGCGGGCTGCCGATTTTGTCTTCCGCCACGTAATCGCCCCGCGTTTCGGTCACCGACTGCAGCGGCAGGAATTTGTCGTGATAGTAGTCGTCGACCGCAGGATCGGCGCCGGGTCGCCAGCTCCAACCTTCGGCAATCTGGTTGAACTGCATGGGGTAACGCACCGTGACCCGCTCGCCGTCACGGGTGCTGCGCAAGACCTCCCCCACCGCTACGGGCAAGGTAATTTCGATCCCGGCGTCGGGCTGCGCTTGCAAGCGTTCGAACCAGGCAGCAGCCGTATCGGCCAGCGCACTGCCGGACAAAAAGACGGCGACCGAAGTCGCCGCGAATGTCTTTCGGAGGAAATACAAGTCGATTTGGAACATGGCTGCCCTTGGGATCAACGTGCAGCGCGCATTCTGCGCCGCCCGCGCTCACTATGCCCATGATGCAAATCAATTTGCCGTCATCACCATCCCGCGTTCAGCCACGGCTTGCCAGTGCGCCGCTGAGGCCTGTTGGCACAAGGAAAACAGGAAGTCGCAAGCGGCCGCCGCATGCTGCCTTGCTGCGGCGCTCAAGGGCGCCCCCAGTGCAAAATCTTCGCCACGTACACAAAGCACATAGGCCGGCGGCGGTTCACCGCCCATTGTCTGCTCAAAGACCTGTAGGACACTTTCGGGAGGCAAGGCGTGTGAGCTGTGGCTGATCTCGCGCTGCGCACTGACCGGGTAAAAATGGAAGGGGGCCGGCGTGCCTGTACCAGCGTCGATGAACAAAGCCAGTCTGCGTCCGGCCAGATCCAGCGCATGCTCGATGTTGAGCTGAAAATCCTCGAACACCTCGAAATCACCGGCCAGCCCGGCATTTTCGAGCCATTCGACGAGTCGACCGCAAAGATGCGGCCCCAGCGCGTCGTCCCCCCGGCTGGGATTGCCGATGGCAAAAACCACCACCGGCGCGGTCATGAACGGCTCAGGGCGTGCACCAAGTTGCCGTCCGGGCCCAGCAGTTCCACCGTCATCGGCATTTTACCCAGCGCGTGGGTGGCACAGGACAGGCAGGGGTCGTAAGCCCGGATGGCACATTCAATATGGTTCAGCAAACCCTCGGTAATGACGCGTCCGTCGAGATACTGCAAGGCCACCTTGCGCACCGCTTCGTTCATCGCCTGATTATTGTTGGTGGTCGAGACGATCAGATTGCAATACGTCACCAAATCATCGTCATCGACGCGGTAGTGGTGGAAGAGTGTCCCCCGCGGAGCTTCGATCACCCCCACCGCTTCGTAGCGGCGCGGCCCCTTGTCCGCCATCAGATCGCCGCCCAGCAACTCGGGGTCGTCCAGTAAGTCGCGGATCATCTCGAGTGCATGCAGGACTTCGATCAAACGCGCCCAGTGGAACATCAGCGTGCCATGCACCGGCTTGCCGTTGCCCAGGGCCATCATCGCCTGCCGCTCCCCCTCGGCCAGCGGCGTACTGAGGAAACTTGCCGCCTGCACACGCCCCAGCGGACCCACCTTGTACCAGCCCGTTTCCGCCCCGAGCGCACGGATGTGCGGAAACTTCATGTAGCTCCAGGGCTTGATGTCTTCCTGTAAGACCTGTTGATAGTTGGCGTAATCGACCTGATCGAAAATCACCTTTCCATCGGCGTCGACCGCGCGCAAGGCCCCGTGATAGTAGTCCAGCGCCCCGTCCGGCCGCACCAGCCCCATCATGTTGGAAGGAAACTCACCAAACACGTTGTAGAAACCGGGATTCACCTCGTGCAGGCGTTTGACCATGTGCACCGAAGCCTGCGCCCAGGCAATCATCTGCTCGATATCTTTGGCCATCTCATCGCGCTCGGCCTGACTCAGGGCCTTGTTCATGCCGCCGGGGATGGCGCCGGTGCCATGCACGCGCTTGCCCGAGGTGTGACGAATCACCTCCTGGCCATACTTGCGCAAGAGCACGCCCTGCTTGGCAATTTCCGGGAAATCCAGCGCAACCCCGACGATGTTGCGCCGGGTGAAATCGCTATCGAAGCCGAGCAGGATGTCGGGCGAAGCCAGATGGAAAAAATGCACGGCGTGCGACTGCACGATCTGGCCGTAATGCATGAGCCGACGCAGTTTTTCGGCCGTTGGCGTGAGTGGACCATAACCGGCGATCAAATCCATGGCCTTGACCGCGGCCAGATGATGGCTCACCGGGCAAATACCGCACAGGCGCTGCACCGTAACCGGCACTTCCCAATAGGGCCGTCCCTCGATAAAGGCCTCGAAGCCACGAAATTCAACGATGTGCAGGCGTACCTG